>CAZVIK010000090.1:0-5361 GCA_964627045.1 uncultured Solibacteraceae bacterium
TAGGATCGAAGCTGCCGGAATTCCACGTTGCTCCCGGACGAAAGGAGCGGCGAAATGAAGACCGTCAGTTCGATTCTTTTCGCTCTCGTGCTAGCTCTGTCGGCGGCGTCAAACGTCCAGGCAGAGGACATCACGGTCGCCATCGTGGTCTCGCCCAACGTGGTCAATCTCGATTCCAGCGGGTCCTGGATCACGGTTCACGCTGAAATCGCCTATTCGGCTGTGAGTTCCGCCAGCGTCGTTCTCAATGGAATTCCGGTCGATTGGACCAAATCCGACTCCCGCGGCGAGTTCGTCGCGAAATTCGCCATCGATGACGTCAAAGTGATCCTCACACCGGGCCCAGTGCAGCTTACCCTGACCGGGACCACCCGGACGGGCCAGTCCTTCGCGGGCACTGACACGATCCTGGTTCTCGGCGGCGCCGGCGAGCGTACCCTTCGCACGAAAACGAGGCCTTCTGGCGACCGGCACCGCTTCTGAGCAGCCTCACCGCGCAAGGGAGCAGCCACCCGAACACGGGACGGCGCATCCCAACAGCGCGTAATCGGCCTCTCGAACGACAGCTAGTGTAGCTCGCGCTCGGCCGGGTCCGCCCCTCACTGGAACTCCATCGCCACGGCCACGTTTACGGTGGCGGATTCCTTGTCCGGGTTAGGCCTGTAGCGGATGAGCACCTTTTCCGGTTTGCTCTGAGGACCGCAGGTCAAGTCCTCCCGCACCGGACGTCCCCTTCTGCGCAGATTGATGTTGTTGCCATTGGCAATTTCGAATGCAACACGGCCGCTTTCGGTCTGAATCCAAAGCCGGGGATTCGCGCCTTCGCAATCCAACTGGACGTATAGCCCTTCCTGGACTTCGATCGTGATGGGAACGTAAGGAGCGGTCTGGGCCGGTTGCTCCGCTGTGGCCGCATCTTCCTCGGGCGCCGCCGCCTCTCGCTCAGACCGCATCACAACGGCTTCCACCGGCCCCTCCGCGACGGCCGCGGACTCCCCGGGCACCATCTTCCCGTAGCGCTCTGCCTCCGCCTTTTCCCCCGGCGTCCGCGCGATGTCCATCAATTGCTTCGCCGCCACTTCGGCCTCCCGCTGGAACCCCGCGCCGGGGCCGCAGGCGATAACCGCTTTCAAATAATCCGGAGCCTGGTCCTGTGTAACAGTCTTGAGGTTCAGCAACTGTCCCATCGCCGCCTGGCAGTCCCGCGCCTGGGCCAAACCCAAACCGGCCCGGTACCGGATTTCCAGATCGGTCGGGGCAAGCTCCACCGCTTTTCGGAACAACTTCGCCGCGCTTGACGCCAGTCCGCCCGGCGGCGCATACATCCCCCAGTGGAGGAAGACCCTCGGGTCCCGGCACCCCAACTCATCGGCCCGCGCGAAGTACCGCCCAGCGGCTTCACGGTCCGCCATCGCCGCCGACGCATAGGCCAGCCCGACCACCGGCTCCCATCGGCCGGGCGACTCGGCGGCCAGCTTCGAGTACTCCTTTACCGCCATGCCGGCCATCGCCGGTCGTCCCGCGTAGAGGTCCGCCAGCGCCACGCCCCATTCAAGCGCTGTCGCCGCACGCACCTCCGGCTCTTCCGCCTGCTTGTCGAGACCAAACGGGTACACGAACGCTTTGAACATGGAGCCTTCCAGGTATCCACGGAGATCCAAGGCGACATCGCCGGCGCTCCTGCCATACACCTTTTGGAACGTCGCCTTCGTATCAGCCCCGGCGAACATCTCGGACATGAATCGCGCGAAGTTGGGCCGGTATTGGTCGGAAAGTGCGATCATGTGGGTCAACGCCCAGCTCAACGCGTAAAACGACGCCACCTCGTCCCGGCTCGCCCCGGCCAGCCGCCGCTGATCGGTCGAGAGAACGGCCTCCACGTCCCACCGTTTGAGCCTGGCGAGAAACGCCAGCCGTCCCGGAAGCATGTCCCCGACCAGCAGGCTGTTGCGGCCCGCCGGCTTGAGTGTCGAGTACAACTCGGCCAACCCTTCGTTGAACCATAGCGGCGGCTTCGCCTTGGAGTTATACAGCACCAGGTGAACGAACTCGTGCGTTGCGATGGGCAACTCCTCCGCGCCCAACCCCTTCATGACGATGGTGTCGTGGTGCACGCCCGGCTGGTAATAAGCGGCGCTGCCCGTCATCGGACTGTAAGGCCGGTATTCGCTTTCCGACCGGAAGGCCACGATGCGCACGCGGTATCCCGGCGTGCGCAGTGACGTTGACGCCTGGATGAAGAACGCCCGGATCTGCTCAAACCGGACGATCGCGTCCCTCGCCCGCCCGGCGCTTTCCGTGGTGAATAGCTCAAAGTGCGGGGAGACGGCGAGATTCCAGGTCCGCTCCGCGGCTGGAGTGGCTGGAGAGAAAAAGGAGACAGCGAGCAACAGCGTGAACAAACAACCAACGGGCGTCAGGCGCATGTTAGAAAGCCTAAAATACCGATGTGCCGAATTCTAACACGAGGAGCGCCGTGAATGCCGCCCGTGATCTGGTTCTTATTCGTGGCGCGGAATCGAAGGTGGACCGGGGAGGCAAGGCACTACAAGGCAGGCCGCGTACTTACAGGAACTCCAGCACCAGTACGGCGCCCGCAACGCCGGGCTCCATCGCCGGCGGATCGGCGAAACGTACGCGCACGGCGGCCGGCGGAGTCTGCGGGCCGCAGCGCAGGTCCTCGGTCACTTCCCTGCCTCCGCGGATCAGCGTCATCGCCTCGCCCTGCGAGATTACATACTGCAACCGCCGCCCCGCCACCTGAAGCCAGATCCTGGCGCTCGCTCCTACGCAGTCGATCTGGACCAGTTGCCCTTCCGCCGTCCGCAGAGTTGGCGCCGCAGGGGCCGCGGCCGGCACCGGCGCGACGCTCGCGGCGTTCGGTTCCGCCACCCGGCAGCCCTGCACGGCGCGGCTGTAGGCCGCTTGCCGGTCTGCGGCGACATTCTTCAGCGGGACCAACAACCGCAGGGATCCCTCGCAATCGCCCGCCGACGCCAGGCCCAGGCCCGCCAGATACGACGTCTCGGCATCCTCGGGCCGCAGCGCCGCCGCTTTCCGGTAGATACTGACTAACTCGTCGCCCGAAGGCGGAGCCAGCGCGGCCCAGTCCAGGTACATCTTCGCGTCGGGGCAATCCAACTCTTCGGCGCGGGTGAAATGGCGGGAGGCGGCCTCACGGTCCTGAGACGCCAGCGCCAGGTAGCCCAGCGCGGCATGCGGTTCCCAGCGTTGCGGGTTGGCGGCCGCCAGCTTCTCGTACGTGCGGCGCGCCTCCTCGCGGCGCTCCGGGTTGAAGGCGTCCAATTCGGCCAGCGCCAGGTTCCACTCCATCGCGGACGCCACCCGGAGGCTCGATTGCCCCAGTTGGCGCTCGGTGCCGTAAGGAAGAATGTACGCTTTGTATTGCGCGTCCCGAATGTAGGTCCGCAGATCCTCGCGCACCTTCGCGACGGGCGCGCCATACACCGCTTGCAGCGCCTCCTCGCTCGCCGTGCCCTTCAGCGCCTCCGCGACGAACGCTGGGAACTTCGGCCTGTAGGCGTCGCCGAGCGCCAGCATGTGCGTCAACGCCCAGCTCTGCGCGGTGAAGACCGCTTCCTGTTCCGGGCGCACGCCGGCCCGCCACTTCTCGTCCGCTCCGAGGAGCGCCGGCAGATCCAGAAGCGGCCCCCTGGCGAGCGTCGCAGGGTGTCCCGCCGGGATGTCGCCGATGCGCAGCGACCCCGTACTGGCGGCGGGCTTCAAGGACGAGTAGAACTCGGCCAGCCCCTGGCCCAGCCACAGCGGCACCTTGATATCCGCGCGTCCGGTAACCGATCGCAAATACTCGCGGACCAACGCCGGGTAACGCGCCGCATCGAGCCCTGCCGTCACGATGGTGTCGTGATGGACGCCCCGGCGCAGTACGCCGCCCGCCGCGTCCGCGCCCGCATACGCACGAAACTCCCGCTCCGAGCGAAGCGCCACCACCCGGACCGGCCAGGCCGGCAGGCGCAGGCCCGCGTTGTTCCGCTGGAGGAACGCGCGCACCTGCTCCAGGAAGAGAATCGCCGCCCGCGCCTCGCCCTCGCCGCCGGTCGTATACAACTCGAAACTCGGCGTCGCCGCCCGCACCCATGCCTGGTTCTCGTTGGCCTGCGCGCCGGCCGGCGGAGCGCACAGAGTCACCAGGAGCGCGAGTCCAATCCAGATGGAAAACCGTCTCATCACCGCCTCAGCGAGGGACTGATGAATTGTAGCATCCATCGCGAAGCCGGTTCCACGGCCTCCGCGCGCGTTGTATCATCGACGATACAGCATGGACCAAGCCATCATTCCCAACGCCGCCCTCTACAACACCGCGCGGCAGAAGCTGCTTGAAGGAAGACCCGTCATCGGCGGAACCATCCACACCAACGATCCGGAGATCTACCGCGCCGTCGCGGGCGCGGGCTTCGACTTTCTTTGGATCGAGATGCAGCACAGCCCGCTCGGCTACACCGACGTCGCCCGCATGATCTGGGCCGGCCGCGCCTGCCCCGCGATCCCCTTCATCCGCGTGCCCGACGCCACCGAGGGCGATATCCAGAAGGCCACCGACGCGGGAGCCCTCGGCATCGTCGTCCCCATGGTGGATACGCCCGAAAAGGCCCGCGCCGCCGTGGCCTTCGCCAAGTATCCGCCCCAAGGCCGCCGATCTTTCGGCAACCAGCAGGGCGTGGCGATCTGGGGACCGCACTATCGCGAAACGTTCAACCAGAACCTGGTCGTGGTGGCGATGATCGAAACGCCCGAGGGCGTCTCCGCGGTGCATGAGATCGCGGCCGTGGAGGGTGTCGATGCCGTCTTCGCCGCCAGCTACGACCTGAGCAGCTTCAGCGGCCTGGCCCGCGATGACGCCCGTTACGAAGCCATGATCGACAGGATCCGCGACGCGGCCCTTGGCGCCGGGAAGAAACTCGGCGGACCCTTCGCCTGGCGCAACCGGGCCGGCTTCACCTTCTTCCAGGGACCGAACGACGCCGAGTTGATCGCGGCCGGCGCCGCCACGCTTGACCTTCCGGCGCGCTGACGCGTTGAGCGCCAAGCGCCTCGCCGCCCGGCCTCCGGGCTCGCGCTACCGGAACTTTCCGTAGAACGGGTGATACGTGTAGACCGTCGAGAACGCGTCCGGAAGTTTCCAGTGCCGCTTGACGACCCCCGCCGGGTCCAGGAACCACTCGCCCAGCGGCCGGTTGCGGTCCTGCCCGTCGAACCAGCCCCACGGCGGACGCGACATGTTGGCCGCGCCCACTTTGCCGTTCAACGCCGAGCCCATCACCCCCAGCTTCACATGCGTCACCACGTCCTCATCGCCATCGGCGAACTTCGGGCTGACGA
>CAZVIK010000090.1:5371-14464 GCA_964627045.1 uncultured Solibacteraceae bacterium
CCCTAGGGGTTAATTGGGGTGTCGGCGGCGGTTTTGTGGTACTAGCCGCCCGTTTAGTTCCCGTCCGAGCGCGAGCGCGGCCAGAAGGACTCGTAGGTGGGCAGCAGTTCGTAACCGATAGACGCGTTGGTCCTCCCATTCGGGTCCTCCGCGTTGGCTGCGAAAACGTAGACCAGAAAACCGTTCTCGGCCATCTTGTGCTGCTCGGGCGCGTCGCGCCACGCCTCGATCCCATGGCCCTTGGGCTCGATAAACAGCCGGGGCCGCACGCCCTCCACCATCAGCGGATCGCCCCCCAGCGAACTGCCCGGCGGCGTGTACTTGAGGTAGGCGTTGTGCGCCAGCGTCTCCACCAGGAACAGCGTCGCCTGAAACGGGTCCTCGCCGCGCTTCTCGGCCACCACCACCGCTCCCTCCAAATCGTTCTCGTGGGCCATGACCGCTTCGTTGGAGCGCCCCGTGGGGTCGTACTGCCCGCCCAGGCTTACGCCTGTCCGCATGATCTCGCTCAAGAGCGCACCGCGCTGCTCGCCGCCTTTGTAGTCGCGCGGGTGGAAGCAGGCGTAGTGGATGAAGAAGTGGGTCCGCGTCTCAAAGACCGAGTAATACACGTACCCTTTCAGTGGAAAGCGCTCCATCGCCGCGTTGTTCCAGTTGTTATCGCCGCGCCAGTCGCCGTCAAAGTCGAAATTAGTGACGTAGTCGAAACGCGGCGCCGATCCCAGCGCCTGGTGGAAGACGGGGGCGAAGCGCGCCGCGATGTCCCGGTCGCGCACGGCATTTCGCGCGCGCACGTCGCCGGCGGGTTCCGCCGGAGTTATCGCCGCGGCGGCGATCTCCGCCGCTCTCTTCGCCGCCTCCAATTCCGGACGCGGCAGCGACGCCAGCAGGGTCTTCACCTTCCGGAACTCGGGGCTCTCCCCGGCGGGCTTCTCATGCGCGGGATAGCCGGCGATCAACGCGGCCACGTTGTCGGAACGCTCCACGGGGCTCGGGTGCGACGAGAAGAACTTCAACACGGCGTTGGGCTCGGTCTTCTGCATCCCGGCGAGCTTCTCGAAAAAACTCACCATGCCGGCCGGCTGCATCCGCGTGTCGTACACCATGCGCGCGCCCAGCCGGTCGGCCTCGCGTTCGGCCTGGCGGCTGAACCGCATGAATACGCCGCTGGCCACCATTTCGCCCGCCATCTTTCCGATGGAAGAACTCGATCCGCGTCCGAGAATGCTCCCCAGCGCGCCCAGTCCCGTCTGCGCGAGCCCGGCGCGCATCGCCTGGTCTGCCCCGTGCCGCGCCACCACGTGCCCGATCTCGTGCGCGAGCACGCCGGCCAGTTCGTCTTCGGTATCGGCCGCCTCGATCAGCCCGCGGTTCACATAGATGAACCCGCCCGGCAACGCGAAGGCGTTGATCTCCGGGCTGTCTACAACCTTAAAGGTATAGGTGATCGTCTTCCGCGTGGAGTTCTTGACGAGCGACTGGCCGAGCCGGTCGATGTAGCCCACTACCTCCGGGTCCTCGACCATCAGAATGGTCTTTTCGATTTCCCCTGCCGAAAGACGGCCCAGTTCGATTTCGTCCTTCTCGCTCAACGTGAACGGATTCTGAGCGAAACCGGGCGCCGCGACGGCGAGCAGTATTGCCGCACCCATCACCCGCATCATGTCTTGCGCTCCTGTCGAGCGGCCTCCGGCTCCTGCGGACGCGGCTGTCCGGCCGGATCGAGGAAAAACGGAACGTCGATCCGGCAGGCCGCGCGCACCCGCTGTCCGCGCACCCGGACCGGTTCAAAGACCCACTGGATCGCCGCCGCGCGCGCCGCCGGCACCAGCAACGGATGTCCGCTCACCAGCCGCAAGCTCTCCACGTTCCCGTCCCGGTCCACGACGGCCGAAAACCGCACCACGCCCTGAATCCGCGCTTTCAGCGCGTCTGGGGGATATACGGGTGCGACCTGGTGAAGGACCTTCGGACGATCAACGGAAACCGGCGGGGCGTCTTCGCCGGCCGCCGGCAGGAAAAACGGCATGAGCACGAATGCCAGGCGCGCCCACGCCGGCACGCTGTGTCTCATCGTCTTACTCCCCTCTCTCCCGATTATGCAACGAACTCGCACGCACCACTCACGGTCCCCCGGCCACGCGGCCCGCCCGCCGTCGCCGCTACTTGCCCGCCCCGCGCTACGGAATCCGCCGGTGGACAACGCTGTCCCCCGCGCGAAAGACGGCGCGGTACTTTGTCTCCAAGATCTCTTTGACGTACCGGTGCGCTTCCGGCTCCGTGGTCGCCGCCTGCTGCTGCCACAGCGTGTACGAATTCGAAGTGACGATGAACTCGGGCCGCCGTCCGCTGTAGTAGCCCAGCCGGTAGTCGTGGACGAAGCCCGAGTCGAACCCCAGGTAGAAGGCCAAGCTCGATGGCCCGATGACCTGCGAAGGCTTCGCCCCGTGGGTCCGCAAGTACGCAGCCAGCTTCTCGTACCGTTCCCTGCCCGGCTGGTGCTGGAGCGCGTACACCGTAGACAACGCCTGCGCTGCCAAAAACGCGCCCATCGTTGCCGCCAGCGCCCACGTCGCGGGACTCCTCAGGCCTGGCCGGCGAACGTGCCGATAACACCAATCGACGGCGACCGCCAGCAGCGCGGCGCACATCGGAATTGTGTGGCTGAGATAGAACCAGTTTTTGAGGCCGTCGAACCACGCCATCGAAAGATAAAAGAACGCGCCCAGCAGCAACAACAGCCGGTAACCCGGGTGACGCCGGATCGAGGGGATCGCCAGGCACGCGGCAATCGCCACTGTGTAGATCGCCAGCGCCAGCAGCGCGATGCGCTCGGCCATGGCGGTGCCGAAGTACCCGAAATTGTGGATATATCGCAGCAGATACTCGCGACTCAGCGCCCGTAGCGGCGAGGCGAGTTCGCCCCACCGGTTGGCTCCCTTGAACTCCCCCGCCACGCCGGACACGTTCCCGGTAAACTGCGCCAGAAACAGCGATGGCGCCTGCAGGATGTAGATGCCCCACGCGCACAGTCCCGCCACATAGGGCGCCGCACACAGGCCAACCTCGCGCCACCCGATCCGCCGCCGGTCCAGGGTCAACATGAACAGAGCCAGCCCTCCGGCGTAGAGCACGCCCCAGAAGTGCGTCAGGCAACTGGCCGCCGCCAGCGTGTGCGCCGCCAGCACCGCCACCGGCAGCGACCGCTCGCGCCACGCCAGGTACGCCGCCAGTCCCAGCAACCCCAGCGCCGCGCACATCATGTCCATCCGCCCCATCGCCGCCAGGCCGAGAAAACGCGGATCGGTCGAGATCAGCGCCGCGCACAACAGTCCGGCGCTTCGCTTCCTTGAGAGACTGCGAACGATGAAGTACCACGCGACCAGCACCACCGCGCCCCACGCCACCGACAGCGTCCGCAGCGTGAACAGCCCGAACCCGAAGACCTTGTAACAGGCCGCCTGCGCCAACAGGTGCAATGGCGGAACCCAGTAGGTGTACCGGTCGATTCCCTCCAGCCACGTGCCGCGCCCGTCGATAATCGTCGTACCGAGGTAGCCCTTGTTCAACAACGTGAGCGCGGGACTGGCGAAGAACGCCTCGTTCGCCATGATGGCGCGGGTGGCCGCCGCCGCGCCCGCCGAGATGGCGTACACCACCAGGATCAGCCCGAGCAGCAGGGCGTAACAGTGCGCCTGACGATGGCTTTCGCCGACCGTGCCGGATGCGGCGTCCTCGCTGAGATTCTGCTGGCCGTCCATATCGCCGCTGTTTCCACGGTTCGCGGCGTGCTCGCCTGCCTACACAAACGCCGCGCCGCCGCGGCCTCGCTCGATCCGGGCGCGCCGACGACTCCCGGAACCAGTCGAGTATACCCCAGCCGAGTGGCCCCCCTCACCCAATCGTCAGCAGCTTGCCCATGCTTTGCTTGTAAAGCGTGAACGCCCCGCGCCCGGTGCGAGTCAAACGCAGAATCGTCAGCGGGACTTTCCCCTTGAACTTTTTTTCCACCTCTAGGTAACCCGCTTCTTCCAGCTTCGCGATGTGCGACGAGAGATTGCCTTTGGTCAGACCGCTCTGTTTCTGGAGATACAGAAAGTCCGCCTCTTTGACGCCCGCCAGCAGCGCCACAATGAGCAGCCGTCCCGGCTCGTGAATCACCCGGTCGAGTTCGTTCATTCTTCCATCCCCGGCGGCGCCGGGTTCTCGCGCAAGAACCGCCGGAGACGCACCGCTCCGCCCGCTGTGCACACCGCGCCAAGCACCAGGAACATCCAGTAAAACACCTTCGTCCCCGTCCCGGACCACCAGGAGTACGCCCCCGCGGCCACCGGCACAATCGCCAGCCAAAGGAGATAGGACACCCCCAGCCGCCGCGAAAGTAGAACGAAGATCGCGGCGATGGACAGGCTCACCACCACCGGAATGGCGCTGCCCGCCCGCGGAGACTGAAGGCCCGAAAGAACGAGAATGGCGCCGAGCAGCGCAACCGCCAGGACGGCGATCGCCGCGCGCCAGCCCGCCGTCCGCGCCTCGGCGTACCCGGCGCGCGGGTAGGTCACCCGCGCCTTGACCCCGCGCAAGATGCGCTTGGCGGCCAGCGCCAGCAGGACTACAACGATCGGAACAATCGTCCAGTACGTCCGGCGTCCGCTTCCCTCCGAAAGCGCGTCGCCAAGCAACCATAAGCTTCCCCACAACAGCCAGAGCAACCCCATCAGCAGCTCCGGCAGCCCGTCTACGTTCCAATGCCGCAACGGCCGGCGTTCGATTTCGCTCAGATTCACGGGATTCATCTTTTCTCCGGCACAGACTAGTCTGTGCTACAAACCAGTCTACGCCGGACACGGGCCGCTGTCAATACCCAACCCGCTACAATCGTTCAGAGACCCATGCAAAGCTACCTCGCCGTCCTCGTCCTGGCCCTGTTTGCCATTGCCGGCTGCCGGCGTCCCGCGGAGACAAAGGTGGAAACCCCCACAATCGACGATAAGCTCGCCGGATATGCCCTGGTCCAGCTCACCACGGACGCTGCGGCCCTCACGGCCAAAGAACGCCAGATGGTCCCGCTGCTCATCGAGGCGGCTGAGGTCATGGACGGTCTCTTTTGGCAGCAGGCCTACGGTGACAAGCAGGCTCTCCTCAACAAGGTCACCGACCCGAGCACGCGCCGCTACGTTGAGATCAACTACGGCCCCTGGGACCGCCTGGATGGCAACCGGCCCTTCGTTCCCGGCTTTGGCCCCAAGCCCCTTGGCGCCAACTTCTATCCGGCCGATATGACAAAGGACCAGCTTGAATCCGCCGCTTCCACCTCCCGGGAAGCCGAGCGCCAACTCAAGGGCCTCTATACCCTGGTCACGCGCCCCGAAGGCGGCGGACTGGTGGCGGTTCCCTACCACAAGGCCTTCGCCGAGCCTCTGAAAGCCGCCGCCGAAAAACTCCGCGAAGCAGCCGCGCTCGCTGAAGATCCCGGCCTCAAGAAGTACCTCACCCTTCGCGCACAGGCGCTTCTAACCGACGACTACCGCGCCAGCGACCTCGCCTGGCTCGCGATGAAGAACAACACCCTCGACATCGTCATAGGCCCCATCGAAACCTACGAAGACCAGTTGTTCGGCGCCAAGGCCGCTTACGAAGCCTACGTGCTCGTCAAGGACAAGATGTGGAGCCAGCGGCTGGCGCGGTATGCGCGGCTCCTGCCGGAACTTCAGATGAACCTCCCGGTTCCGCAGGAGTATAAGAGTGAAAAGCCCGGCACCGACGGCGACCTGAACGCCTACGACGTCATCTACTACGCGGGCGACTGCAACGCCGGCTCCAAGACCATCGCCATCAACCTCCCCAACGACGAAGAGATCCAACTCAAGCGCGGCACGCGCCGCCTGCAACTGAAGAACGCCATGCGCGCCAAGTTCGACAAGATCCTCACACCCATCGCCGGCGTTCTCATCGCCCCGGATCAACGCGAGCACGTCAAGTTCGAGGCCTTCTTCGCCGGCACCATGTTCCATGAAGTCGCCCACGGCCTTGGCATCAAGAAGACGCTGAAGGGCGACCGGACCGTGCGCGAGGCCCTCAAAGAACAGGCCTCGGCGCTGGAAGAGGGCAAGGCCGACATCCTGGGGCTCTACATGATCACCAAGCTGCACGACAGCGGCGAGTACCGCGACACCGAGGTCCTCGACAACTACGTCACCTTCCTGGCCGGAATCTTCCGCTCCATCCGCTTCGGCACGGCCAGCGCCCACGCCCGCGCCAACCTGGTTCGCTTCAACTATTTTGAGCAGGCGGGGGCCTTCTCGCGCGACGAGGCGACCGGAACCTACCGGGTCAACATCGTGGCGATGCAGAAGGCCATGGTCGCCCTGGTCGACAGGATTCTCCGCTTGCAAGGTGACGGCGATTACGACGCCGTCGTAAAGTTCAACCAGGAGTACGGAAAGATGAGCCCCGCTCTGGAAGCCGGCATTCAGCGGCTCGGCGACGCGAAGATCCCCGTCGACGTCGTCTTCGAGCAGGGCTCACCGTTCTGACGCTCTGCGCCCATCGGCCGGTCATGATCAAAGCGGAACACCTCTCCAAACGATTCGGCAACGTCGAAGCCGTCAAGGACATCAGCTTCCACGTCAAGGAAGGCGAGATCTTCGGCTTCCTCGGTCCCAACGGCGCCGGCAAGACGACCACCATCAAGATGCTCACCACGCTGCTCGCGCCTACCGCCGGACAGGTACGCATCGACGGCCTCGACCCGGTGTCGGACCAGCACCAGGCGCGGAAGCGTTTCGGCATCGTCTTCCAGGATGCCAGTCTCGACGAAGAGCTCACCGCCTACGAGAATATGGACTTCCACGGGCTGCTCTATAGCGTTCCCCGGCGCGCCCGGCAGGAAGGCATCGAGCGGCTGTTGAAGCTCTTCGAGCTCTGGGACCGCCGCAACGATCTTGTGAAGCAGTTTTCCGGCGGGATGCGCCGCCGTTTGGAAATCGCTCGCGGCCTTCTTCATACCCCGCGCATCTTGTTCCTGGACGAGCCCACGCTCGGCCTCGACCCCCAGACACGCAACCAGCTCTGGAGCCACGTGCGCCAGTTGAACCAGACCGACCGCGTCACCGTGTTCCTGACCACGCATTACATGGAGGAGGCCGAGCGCGTCGCCGAGCGCATCGCTGTCATCGACCACGGAAGTATCGTCGCGCAGGGGTCCCCGCAGGAACTGAAGCAGCAGACCGGTTCGGACACCCTGGAGCAGGCCTTCCTGGCGCTCACCGGCACGACCATCCGCGAGGAGGAGGCATCGGGAATCGACCAGATGCGGAACTTCGCCAAGATCCTGACCCGGAGGCGCCGGTGAACGCCGTCTACGTGCTCTGGCTCCGCCAGTTGAAGCGCTACGTTCGTTCGCGCTCGCGCATCGTTGGCTCGCTGGGCCAGCCGCTGCTCTATTTGGTCGCGTTCGGGCTGGGCTTTGGCCCCGTCTTTCAGAAAGCCGGAGAGGGCAGCTACATGCAGTTTCTCGCTCCCGGCGTGATCGGCATGACCATTTTGTTCACCGCCCTTTTCTCCGGTGTGGATTTGATATGGGACCGCCAGTTCGGCTTCCTGAAAGAAACGCTGGTCGCGCCGGTGCCGCGCCTGATGATCATGATCGGCCGGACCATCGGCGGCGCGACGGTGGCGCTGCTGCAAGGGATGATCGTCGTGCTGGCGTGCCTGCTCGTGGGTTTCCGGCCGGCCGGGTGGGCCGCCTGGCCGCTGGCGTTCGTCTACATGGCGCTGATCGCGGTGATGTTCACAGCCCTCGGTACCGCCATCGCCTCGGTGCTGGAGGATTTCCAGGGTTTTCAACTGGTGATGAGCTTCCTGGTGATGCCGACCTTCTTTCTTTCCGGCGCGCTGTTCCCCTTGGAAGGCACCATGCCGGCGCTCAAGCTTGTCGCCAGGTTGAACCCGTTGTCCTACGGCGTCGATGGGCTGCGAGGCGCGCTCGGCGGAGGCGTCTACCACTTCGGCGCCGCCACGGATCTCGCCGTGATGAGCCTCATCACGGCCGCACTGCTCGGCGTCGGCACCTACCTGTTCTCCAAAGTGCAGTTATAGGCCGCCCGCGCCCGGGGTCAATCGTCCAACCCCACGCCCAGCGCGCCAAACAGCGCGTCCCATCCCGCCTTCCGCATTCTCGGGCCGTCGGACCGTTCAAAGTACGCGCCCTGGTCGGTGTACACCAGCAGCGTCCCACTCCCGGCGGGCTTGAATTCGTACGTGCCGAGCGACGCCGAAAACCGCCGTCCATCCAGGCTCATCGTGTAGGCGACGGCGATCCTCTCAGCCGGAACGATGTCCAGATAGCACGTGTCGTTGGCTAGCACCGCGCCTGGGAAAGGCGTGTCGTCACCCATCCGCGACCGCGTCCGCTCCCAGCCTCCCACGCGGAAATCCATTTCGAACTCCACGCCCTTGGCGGCGCGTCCTCCCGCAAACCAGCGCCGCTTCTGCGGCAGCGACGAGAACGCCCGGAAGACCCTCTTCGGCGGCGACGCAAACTTCCGCTCGATCGTGAATGTGCCGTGTTTGACCACCCGCTCCAGCATGCCCACTCCTCGGTTGCCGCGAATTGACCGACGCCTCCAGTATCCGGGCCGTTCCGGCGGCCGCGCAACCCATGTGGCGTTAGTTTACGGCTCGCCCCACACACGACTCCCCGGTTACTTGGTCGGCGGCTCCAGTTCTCCGGCGCGGCCGGCGATTTCCCTGATGCCGGCCCCCGCCCCGTACCCACGCCAGTCCATTGCATACAACAACGGGCCAAATCTTTGGTATAGAATGACTTGGATTTGTTCTAGGGTCATACTAGAATCCACACAGGACCCCTGATTGAAAGGACCGCCATCATGTCATCTGCAAGCGATACTCTTGTTTCCACGCGCCGTGGCTTCATCGGCGCGGCGGCCATGACCGCCGCTTCCTACACTCGGGTGCTCGGCGCCAACGACCGCGTCGGCGTCGGCATCATCGGGTTCGGCCTCATCGGGAAACAGCACGCCGGCGACTTCAAGAAGATGAAGGACGTCGATCTGGTCGCCATGTGCGACG
>CAZVIK010000091.1:0-1261 GCA_964627045.1 uncultured Solibacteraceae bacterium
CACAGTCGCTGCCATGCCAGTGGAGTAGAATGCGGAAGGATGGTGAACATGAGTGCATTGCCGGCCGTACGCCTTTCCCGCAGGGCGGTTTTCCGGTTCGCATTGGCGGCGGGCCTCGTTGCGTGCCACGCGGCGGCGCAGCAGACGGTCGATCTTCCCAAGCCGCAGACTACCGGCGGCAAACCGTTGATGGACGTTCTTCGGTCGCGCCAGAGCGGCCGGGAATTCTCCGCCGAGCGGCTGCCCCGACGGCCGCCGGACCGCACCCTCGGCCTCCAACCGGCAGGAGATCGAGGTCTTCCTCGCCATGGCCGACGGCCTCTATGCCTATGAACCGGCGCCGCACCGGTTGCGCCTGGTGCTGAAGGAGGACCTCCGCGCCAAGGCCGGCACCCAGGCCTTCGTCGGCGAAGCGCCCCTGAACCTGATCTACGTCGCCGACTACTCCAAGATGGCCACCGCCAAGGCCGAGGACCGGCCCGTCTGGGCCGCGGCCGACACCGGCTTCATCGGCCAGAACGTCTACCTGTTCTGTGCCTCCGAGGGGCTGGCCACCGTATTCCGAGCGCTCCTGGACCGGGATGCGCTCGCCAAAGCGATGCGGCTTTCCTCCGATCAGCACATCACCTTCTCTCAGACCGTGGGATACGCGAAGAAGTAGGCGGAAGGTGAGGCGTTTTCCCAGACTGCGCGCGCGGCATTGGATTCTCGCCGGGGCGCTGGCCCTCGGCGCCGCCGTCCTGGCCGCACCCTACCTCAGCGCCGACGCCTTCGGCGGCCGGATCCGCGTGGCCCTCGAACGGGCGCTCCACCGGAAGGTGGAGATTCAGGCCGCGCGCTTCACCCTTCTGCGCGGGCCCGGGTTTTCCCTGCTCGGCGTCGTCATTCACGACGACCCGGCCTCCGGCGCCGAGCCGTTCGCCTACGTCAACTCCATCGACGCCCGCGTGAGCCTGCTCGGGCTGCTGCGCGGCAAGATGGAGTTTTCCTCCCTCCGGCTGGCCGGACCCAGCGTCAACCTGGTCAAGACCGAAGCCGGGCCGTGGAACTTCCAGGCGTTGCTGGGCGCGTCGCCGCAGGCCGGTTTTCCGGCCGTGTCCATGCGGGATGGGCGCCTCAATTTCACCGTCAACGGTGTCAAATCCGTCTTCTACTTCAGCCAGGCCGACGTGGACCTGAACCCGCCCCGAACCGCGGGCGGCGCTTTCACCCTCGGTTTCTCCGGCAACCCCACGCGCTCGGACCGCACCGCACGCGGCTT
>CAZVIK010000091.1:1271-14458 GCA_964627045.1 uncultured Solibacteraceae bacterium
CGGCCGCTGGCGTCCTTCCGATCAGCCGGGCGGAATCCTGGACCTCGAGGTAACCCTGGAACGCACCTCCCTGGGAGAGCTGGCCACGTTGGTCCTAGGCCACGACATCGGCATTCACGGCCAACTCGCCGGACGAGCCACCTTCCGCGGCCCGGTCGACGGTCTGACGCTCGACGGGACGCTCGAATTGACCGACCTTCACCGCTGGGACCTTCTCCCGCCCTATGCCGAAGGCGGTCCCCTCCGCGTGCGCGGGCGCCTGGATCTTCCCGCGCAGGCCGCGGAAATCGAAACCGTCCCCGACGCGCGGTCCGCCATCGGTCTGCGCTTGCGGGCGTGGGACTACCTGGCCCAGCCGCGCTGGGTGGTTGGCGCCACGCTGCACGGCTTCCCGATTGCGCCGCTGGCCGAAGTCGGGCGTCACATGGGCCTCGCCCTGGGCGCCGGCGAGCGGCCCGAAGGCGTCGTCTCGGGCGCCGTCGCCTATTCGCCGGACTCCGGGCTTCAGGGCGCTCTGCTGGCCGATGGGTTTTCCCTGAGCGCGCCGGAACGCCTCCCGTTGAAAGCGGAATCCGTGCGCTTGTTGTTCGACGGCGACCGGACCACCATGCCGCCGGCCGTCGTCACAATCGGCGAAGAGGACCGCGCCACGCTGCGCTTCGACTACTCTCTCGGCCGCCATCAGCTCGATCTGCGCCTGGACACCGGCGGGATGGGGCTGGCGATGCTCTCGCCCTCCTCTGGACCGGTCCCGGGCCTCTCCAGGCCTGACTTTGCCGGCGTGTTCCGAAGCGGCCAGTGGAGTGGACGGCTCGCATTTCACGGGGAAGGCGATTCGCCGGGCGCATGGAGCGGAACGCTCCAGCTACGCGACGCGGTCGCAGCCTTGGACGGCCTCTCCGATCCGGTCCGGATCGCCGCCGCCAACGTGTCGATCCAGAAAGACGGCGGCGTCCGCGCGAGCGGGATCGAGGCCGCTTCCGGCGGGCTCGAGTTCCGGGGCGAGTACGTCTTCCAGCCCGGCGCCAGCCGGCCGGAACGCATCGCCGGCCGTGTCGCCCGGGCGCGGCTCTCCGACGTGGATCGCCTGTTGGGCCCCACTCTCCATCGTCCCAGGGGGCTGCTTTCCCGCACGCTCCGCCTGGACCGGGGCGCCCTGCCGGATTGGCTGGCCGCCCGCCGCCTCCACGGTTCGCTCGAGATCGGGGAGCTTGAGATCGCCGGCGAGACCATCGAGTCCTTGCAGCTTGACTTCTACTGGGACGGCGCGTCGATTGACGTGCCGCGCTACTCGGCGCGTGCCTTGGGCGGCGAACTCGATGGGTATCTTTCGCTGGATCTGCGCGCCGCCGACCCCTCGCTGCGCGTCGCCGGCCGCCTGGAGACCCCGCGTTGGCGGGGAGGCTCTCTCGTCGGCGAAGGCGTCCTGGCCGCATCGGGCTCCGCCGAGACCATCCGCCGCAATCTTCGCGCCGAAGGCCAGTTCCGCCTGCACAACGCCTCCCTGGGACCCGGCGCACCGATCCCGCAACTGGCCGGCGACTGGAACCTGTTCTGGGAGAAGGGCGTGCCACGCCTCCGGCTCGACGCTCTTCGTTTGACCGAAGGCGACGAGGTCTTCACCGGGCAGGGCGGCGCCATCGCACTGGACCGCCTCGAAGCCGGTCTGGCCCTCGGCGACCGGCGCGTCAGGCTGAGCGGCGCGCTGCGCCCGCTTTCCCTCTCCCGAAGCGAAGGACGCTGAGCGGCGCTCCGGCTGGTAGAATGAGCCTTTAACGGAGTCCTCCAAACCATGCCCAACGAAACGCCGTCCCCGGCTGCCGGCTTGCGGGAAGCCCTCGAAGAACAACGCGCCACGGCCCACGATCAGATTTCCGCCGCCTGGCAGCTACACGTCGCCCGCCTGGAGGAGCAGATCGCCAGCGGCTGGAAGGAAAACGTCGAGCACGTCATCGAGGAGCGTTTTCGCGAGACCTCGGGCCGCGTCGAGGAGGCCTTCGCGCGGGAGATGGAAACGCGCCTGGCCGACGCCCGCCTGCGCATCCGCCGCGAGTTGGGGGACCGTTTCAACCAGTTGCTGCGCCGTCTTCGCAAGAGCGAATCGGACGCCGAACTGCGCGCCATTCTTCTGGACAGCGCCACCGGCTTCTGCCTCCGCGCGGCCTACTTTGTGGCCGATGGCGAAATGCTGCGCTGCGAAGGATCGCGGGATTTTACGAGCGGCGCCGCCGCTCCCCTCGCGGACGCCGTGATTCCCCTGGGCTCGGCCCCGGCCTTGCAATGCGCCCTGGCGGGCACCGACCCGGTCATGGCGGCGCAGACCGCGGCGGAGCTGTCCGGCCAGCTAGCCGGCTTCTTCGGAGAAGCGCCCGAACGCCGTGCCGCCGTCTTGCCGGTGGTCTGCCGGGGGAAGTCCGCCGGCGTGCTCTGCGCGGCGGGCGGTGAAGACGGGCTCGACGGGGGCGCGCTCGAGTTGATCGCCACCCTGGCGGGAGTCGTCATGGAAGCGCGCCTGCCGGTGCCAGCCGCAGCCGAGGCCCCCGCCGGCGCAGCGCCGGAAGCACTGAAGGTCGTCAGGATCTCGATGGACGAGGCGGGGTTGGCGCAACTGGCGCCCGCCGACCGCGCCCTGCACCTTCGCGCACAGCGATTCGCCCGCGCCCGGGTGGCCGAACTCCGGCTCTATCAGGCCGGCAAGGTCCGCGAGGGGCGAAGTCGCGGCGCGCTTTACGCGGCGCTCGGGAAAGACATCGATGCGGCACGGGAAGCCTACCGCGCCGCCTTCACCCAGGCGTCGCCCAATCTACCCGACTACCTGCACCTGGAACTCGTTCAAGCCCTGGCCGGCGGCGACGCCGCGCTCCTCGGTCCCGACTACCCGGGCCCCCTGGCCTAGAACGGTGCGGTCCGGCCGGCAACCGTTCGGGAAACGCCTCCACCGGCGGTGGCTCGCGGTGGGACTGGTTCTGCTGTGCGCCTGCGGCTCTTGGGCGCAGGATCTCGCGCCACTGGCCCGCCGTTACCGGGAGTCGCCGACAGCCGCCCGCCGCGCGGAGTTGATCCGCTTCGCCGAAGCCCATGCCAAAGACGCCAATGGAGCCCTGGCGCTGTTGGCCCTTGGCGTCACAGAGGTAGAGCGCGGAGAGCACCAGGCGGGCCTCGCTCGCCTTAGGGCGGCGGCTCCGCGCCTCCCGCAGATCGGCGATTACGTTTCCCTCTACTCTGGTCTGGCAATGGCCGCGCTCGGAGACTACTCGGGCGCGGCCGCCGCGTTCGAAAAGGCGGGCGAGGGAGCCGCCATCTCGGGACGGGCCGCCGTGGGAGCGGCGCGGGCCTACCTCGCCGCCGGCGCTCCGGAGAAGGCGCTGGCCGCCGTCCAGGCCCAAGCGCCGCGCGTCCCGCAACCGGAGGGCGACCTGCTGGCGGCCACCGCGTCCGAAGCGTCGGGCTCACTGGTTTCGGCGGCGTTTTTCGCCCAGCGCGTCTACTACGGCTACCCTGCCTCCACGGAAGCCGCCGCCGCGGAGGAAATGATGGCGCGGCTGCGCGAGAAGCTGTCGGCGGAATACCCTCCGCCGCTGCCCGCCGCCATGCTGGATCGCGCGGCCAAGTGGCTCGAGGCCGGGAACCACGCACGCGCCCGCCGGGAGTACGAGACGCTGGCCTCCCAGTTGGGAGGAGCCGACCGCGAACTGGCCCGTGTGCGCGCCGGCGCCGCCCGCTACCAGGCGGGCGCCAACGAAGCCGCCCTGCGCTACCTCGAAGACCTCAGACTCGACGACCCTGCGGCCGATGCCGAGCGCCTGTACTATCTGGTTCAGTGCGCGCGCCGTCTGGAGCGGCCGGACGCGATGGCCGCGTATCTCGGCGAGCTTCAGACGAAGCACCCTGCATCCGAGTGGCGTCTAGGGGCGCTGGTCTGGGCCGGCAACTACCACCTGCTCAGGAACGAGACGGCTTCTTATGTCCCGCTGTTCCGCGCCTGTGCGGACGATTTCCCCGAATCGCCGCGCGCCGACTACTGTCTCTGGAAGGTCGTCTGGAGCGCCTACATAGGCCGCAGCGCCCAGGCGGCCGCGTTTTTGCAGGAATACCTGTCGAGGTTCCCGAACGGGGAGAAGGCCGCGGCAGCCCTGTATTTTCTCGGAAGGCTCGCGGAGTCCGGCGGCAGCGCCACAAAGGCGGGAGAATACTACCAAGAGATTCCGCAGCGGTTTCCGGGCAATTACTACATCGCGCTCGCCGAGGCGCGGCTTAAGCGGCCCATCCCGCCGGGCGCCGCCAGGCTCAGTTTCGACTCCGACGACGCCTCCAAGTTCCACGTGGCGCGCGCCCGCCTGCTGGCCTCCGCCGGACTAACCGCGCTCTCCGATGGGGAACTGCGATTCGCGGCGCGAAACGCCCCGAATCCCCAGGTCTACGCCCTGGAACTGGCGCGCCAGGCCGTTCAGCGCGGTACGCCGGACCAGGGCGTTCGCCACATTAAGGGCGCGTTTCCCGGATATCTTTCTGTGCCCTTGGAGGCCGCCCCTCAGGAGTTCTGGCGTCTGGCCTTTCCCATTGCGTATCGTGCGTCTCTGGAGAAGTACGGAAAGGCCCACAACCTCCCGGTGGAACTCCTGGCTGGGTTGATCCGGCAGGAGTCCGAGTTCACCCGGACCGCGGTATCGGCGGCCAACGCCCGCGGCCTGATGCAGGTGCTTCCAACGACCGGACGGCAGCTTGCCGCCAAGCTCAAAGTAAAAGGCTTCAGCACCGCTTCGCTGTTCAACGCGGACCTGAACATCCGGATGGGTTCCTTCTACCTCCGCTCGATCCTCAACGATTTCCAGGGCGCCGAGGAAGCCGCCCTGGCCGCCTACAACGGCGGCAAGACCCGCGTGGACCAGTGGCGGACCTGGGCCGAGTACCGGGAACCCGCTGAATTCATTGAGACCATCCCGATCACCGAGACCCGCGGCTACGTCCAGGCGGTTCTTCGCAACGCGTGGGTCTATCGCCGCATCTATTTAGAGAAGTCCCCTCCCGCTCCAGCGGGAAAGTCCGTCGCCAAGTGACGCCATGAACCAGACGACGCGAAGCACCGCCAGGCACGCCACGGCGCTGTTGCTGACCTTCGCCTTTCTTGGCCTGTTCCTGGCGGCGCATTGCATCTCCCACGCCGGCCACGACGACGATCACGCTAAGCCTTGTCCGATTTGCCAGGTCTGGAGCATTCCCTTCGTCGCCGCCTCCCCGGTGGAACTGGCCCAGCCGGCCGGGGCCTGCATGCTGGCGCTCGGCGCGCCGCGTCCCGAACCTTTGAGCCTCGGCTTCTGGCTCGCCAGTCCGATCCGCCCGCCTCCCTCTTCCTCCGCCGTTAGCTGCTGACCTGCTGCCTCGAGTCAACCAACGGTATTTGAAAGGAAGAATGGATGAGACTGCACAAATACTTGACGTGTATTTTGCTTGCCGCGCCGGCCGTGTTCGGACAGGACTACGGGACCATTCGCGGCAAGGTGATTCTACAGGCCACGGGCGACCCGCTGGCCGGAGTAACCGTTCTGGCGTCGCCGGTCGCGCGCACCGCCAAGAGCCGGGCCGACGGGACCTACGAGATCACCGGCGTTGCTCCGGGCAAGTACGAGGTGATGGCGCACATGCACCCGCTGGCCGACGCGCGCCACACGGTCGAGGTGGCCGCCGGCGCCGCCTCGGTCGTCGATTTCTCGTTGGCCGTGGCGGCCATCCACGAGGAGATCACCATCACCGCGGCCGGCCGTGAGCAGTTGCCCCTGGAGACGTTTCAATCGGTCGCCTCGCTGGAATTGGCCGACCTGGCCCCGCGCGCGGCGGCGTCTCTCGGGGAAGTCCTGGAGGGCGAGGCCGGCGTGGCCAAGCGCAGCTACGGCCCCGGCTCCAGCCGTCCCATCATCCGTGGCTTCGACGGCGATCGCGTGCTCATCCTTCAGGACGGGATGCCCTCCGGCACGCTCTCGTCACAGAGCGGCGACCACGGCGAACCGGTGGATGTGAGCACCATCGAGCGCGTTGAGATCGTCCGCGGACCCGCCACGCTGCTCTACGGAACCAACGCCATCGGCGGCGTGGTGAACGTCATCACCGAACATCACCAGGAGCACGAACACGCCCACCCCGGAGTGCGCGGCTTCCTCACCGGCTCGGGCGGCACCAACGGCGCGCAGGCCGGCGGCGGCGCGGGCTTCGAGGCCGGTTTCGGGAAATGGCTTCTGTTTGCGAGCGGCGGCGCGTCGCGCACCGGGGACTACAGCACGCCCATAGGGAAGATCCTGAACTCGCAGACCCACGGGAAGAACACGGCCGCCAGCCTGGCCCGTTTCGGCGACGCCGGCTTTCTCCGCTTCAACTACGGCGTCCAGGACGGCAACTACGGCGTGCCCTTCCATGTCCATCATCATGACGAGGCCGAAGAGGCCGCCGGCCACGAGGAAGAAGAGGAAGGTCCGGTCGTCCTGCGTTGGCGGCGGCAGAACGCGCGCCTCAGCGGGGGAATCAACAACCTCGGCGGCGGCATCGACAAACTGGCGCTCAACCTGGATTTCAGCGACTGGCATCACCGGGAGATCGCCGGCGGCATCCTTGGTACCGAGTTTTTCAACCGCCAATACACCTACCGCGCCACGTTCAACCAGCGGCCCGCCCGGGGCCTCCTGGGGAGCTTCGGCGTCAACGGTCTGCGCCGCTCCTATCGCGTGCGCGGCGATGAGCAGATCACGCCCAACGTGACCCAAACCAGCTTCGCGGGATTCGGCCTGGAGGAGGTCCAACTCCGCCGCTTCCGGCTGCAGTTCGGCGGGCGCGTCGAGACCAACCGCTACGCTCCGGCCGCCGGTGTGAAGCGGACCTTCACCGGATTCTCCGGTTCGGCGGGCGTGAACGCGCCGCTCTGGGAGAACGGCGTCCTGGTCGCCTCCTACAGCGACTCCTACCGCGCGCCGGCGATCGAAGAACTCTACAACTACGGACCGCACCACGGCAACATGGCCTTCGAGGTCGGCGACCCCCGGCTTCAACGGGAACGTTCGCGAGGCGTCGAGATCGGGCTCCGCCACCGCACGGCCCGCGTCCACGCCGAAGCCAACTTCTTCCGCTACGGCCTCGACAACTTCGTGTACCTCTCTCCCACAGCCGAATCCGAACACGGCCTGGTGGTGGCCGAGTATGTGCAGGCATCCAGCCGCTATGTCGGCGGCGAGGGACTGCTACACGTAGGGCTTCACCCGAGCGTGTGGCTCAACCTGGGCCTGGATGCGGTAGACGCCCAACTCACCGCCGGAGGCGTTTCGCTTCCCCGGATTCCGCCGCTGCGCGGCCGGATCGGCGTGGAGGCGCGCTACCGCGATCTGGCCCTCCAGCCGGAACTCGTGCTGGTGGCCCGCCAGAACCATCTCTACTACAACGAAACGGCCACCTCGGGCTACGCCCTGTTGAACCTCACCAGTTCGTACACGGTGAACAGGAGAAACGGTTTGCACATCATCTCGGTCAACCTGTTCAACGCGGGCGACCGGCTGTACCGCAACCACGCCTCGCTTATCAAGGCCTACGCGCCGGAAATGGGCCGCGGGCTGCGGGTTGCCTACACCGTCCGGTTCTTCTAACTGCACGGGCCGCTGCCGCGATCCGGCGCCGCAGAGCATTGCACCTCCGGCTCACTTCCGGGTCTTGGCAGCGGCCCTCCTTCCATCGCCGGCGGTCTCCCGCCAGGCGGACGGCATCCGTCCCATCGGAACGGCGACGGGGGTCTTCGTGACTTGTGACATACTGTCGCGAGAGGATCCACGATGACACATCCCACGAACGAAGACCCCGGCCGCCGGACCTTTCTGAAGGCCGCCGGCCTCACCGCGTTGACGGCAAATCTGTTCACGGGCCGCGTGCAGGGCGCCAACGACCGCGTGGCCATCGCTTTCATCGGCATGGGCCGAATGGGAATGGACAACCTGGCTCACGCCATGAACGTCGCCGGTTTCCAACCCGTCGCCGTGTGCGACGTCTACCAGCCGCATCTGGACCAGGCCGTCGAAGCGGCCAAAAAGCGCGGGTTCCAAGCCCGGCCGGTCAAGGACTTCCGCGACATTATGGCCGACAAGTCCATCGACGCCGTATGCGTCTCCACCCCCGACCACTGGCACGCCTACATGACCATCGCGGGCGCCAAGGCTGGCAAGGACGTGTTCGTGGAGAAGCCGGCCTGCGTCTACGTGGAGGAGGGCCGGGCCATGGTGGCGGCCGCGCGGAAGTACAACCGGGTGGTGCAGGCGGGTACAATGCAGCGCTCCGGCGGCTACTTCAAGAAAGCCGCCGAGATCGTCAAGAGCGGCGTGCTCGGCGAGGTCACCATGTGCCACGCCTGGCAGACCGGCTCCGCCCGCCAGGCGGGCGAGGGGAATCCCCCGGACAGCGACCCGCCCGCGGGCCTCGACTGGGACCTGTGGCTCGGGCCGGCCCCCAAGGTGCCCTTCAACACCAACCGCTGGGGCGTCTCGCCGAACCGCTGGTCGACGTTCCGGAACTTCTGGGACTACGCCGGCGGCGCCATGACCGACTGGGGCGTGCACCTGCTCGACCCTTTGCACCAGTGTTTCGACGAGGTGATGCCCACGGCGGTCTCCGCCATGGGAAGCCGGTTCTACGTGAAGGACAACCTCGAGACCCCCGACACCATGCTCGCCACATTTCACTACCCGCGATTCCTGACCAATTACGAGAATCGAACCTGTAATCCGATGCCCCTGTTTGGAAACGCGAGTAACTGCACGTCGATTCACGGGACCGAAGCGACTCTGATCGTTTCCCGCAGCGGGTGCTGGGTGATCCCGAACGGGCAGAACTCCAAGGCGGCGGCCGTCACCTTCGAGCAGGACAAGGAAATGGCGCTCATGAACGTGCCGCACTGGCAGAACTTCATGGACTGCATCAAGAGCCGCCAGAAGCCGGTCAGCGACATCGAGACCTGCGTGCGGTCCACCACGCCGTGCCTGCTCGCCAACCTGTCGATGCGATTCAAGACACGGCTGGATTGGGACGAAAAGAACTGGACCGTGCTCCAGAAGGATGCCCAACAGTACATGCGCGCGCGCTACCGCAAGCCCTGGACGCTGGAGATTTAGCCGACCGGCGGGCCCCGGCCCGCGGCCAGGGCCCGCCGCGAATTCGACAACCCCGCAGGCCACCGGCCGCGATCGACCGCGCCAGGATCCGGGTTACTCGCGCCGGCGCAGCACCTCGGCGTTGAGATAGGGGCGGAGGGCTTCCGGGACAACCACCGAGCCGTCCCTTTGCTGGTAGTTTTCGACGATGGCGAGCCAGGTACGGCCGACGGCGAGCCCGCTGCCGTTCAGGGTGTGCACGAACTCGGGCTTGCCCTTGGCGGACTTCATGCGGATGGCGGCGCGGCGGGCTTGGAAGGCCTCGAAGTTCGAGCAGGAGCTGATCTCCTTGTAGCTGTTCAGGCCGGGGAGCCAGACTTCGATGTCGTAGGTCTTGGCCGAAGAGAAGCCCATATCGCCGGTGCACAGCACGATGGTGCGGAACGGCAGGCCGAGGCGCTTCAGGACTTCCTCGGCGTCGGCGGTAAGTTTTTCCAGTTCTTCGTAACTATCCTCCGGCCGCGTGAACTTGACTAACTCGACCTTCTGAAACTGGTGCTGGCGGATGATCCCGCGCACGTCTTTGCCGTAAGAACCGGCTTCGGAGCGGAAACAAGGCGTGTAGGCGCAGAGCCTAATGGGGAGCCGGTCGGCGTCGAGTGTTTCGCTGCGGAAAAGGTTTGTGACGGGGACTTCGGCCGTGGGGGCGAGCCAGAAGTCGTACTTCTCGATCTTGAAAAGATCCTCGGCGAACTTGGGGAGTTGGCCGGTCCCGTAGAGGCTGTCGGAATTGATCAGGAAGGGCGGCAGCACCTCGGTGTAGCCGTGCTCGCGGGTGTGGACGTCTAGCATGAAGTTGATGAGCGCGCGTTCGAGTTTGGCGCCCATGTCCCAATAAACGGCGAACCGGGCGCCGGTGATCTTGGCGGCGCGCTCGAAATCGAGGATGCCGAGCTCGGGACCGAGGTCCCAATGGGCCTTGGGCTCGAAGTCGAAGGCGGGCGGCGTGCCCCAGCGGCGCACTTCGACGTTATCCTCGGCGGTGGAGCCGGTGGGGACCGATTCGTGCGGAAGGTTGGGGATGCCGGCGAGCACGAGCCGGAACTGCTCGTCGAGCTGCTTGACCTGTTCGTCGAGGGCGGCGATACGGTCGCCGATTTCGCGCATCTGCTGTTGCTGGGCCGAGGTGTCGGCGCCGGCCTTGCGGAGCTTGCTGATTTCGGCGCTCTCGGCGTTCTTCCGGGCCTTGAGCGTCTCGGTCTCGGTGACGGCGGCGCGGCGGCGCGCGTCGAGTCCGCGGATCTCCTCCACGTCGAGCTTCAGGCCGCGGCCGGCAAGGCGCTGAGCGATGGCGTCCAGATTGGCGCGAAAAAAGGACAGATCGTGCATATTTTGATGCTAGCAGGGAGGGATTCCCAGTGTGCGGCGCGCGCAAACCCGCCGGCGCGAGAGTAGGGGGCGCGGTCGTCTTCCGGGGCGGGTGGCCGGCCGTGCGAGCGGGCTTCCACTGGGTCGAGATCGAAGCCGGACAACCCCGTGGCGTGGAATGGCGGGCGGCTGGAGCGGCGGCGGTGCAGACGGGCGGAATGGGTTCGTTTTTCCTGGAATAAGTAGTTGTGTTTGCTTGGAGTTTGGCCGCAAAAATGGGTTCGTTTGGCAAAAATGCTCGATGGGGGGCCGTGGCCCGGAGCCATCGTCGTTTGTGGCCCGCGGCAACGGCAAACGACGCGAAGCGATCGCCGGCCCCACGCGGCCGATTGGGTTCGTTTTGCGGGAAGTAAGTGGCTTTTTTCCTTTGGGTTTGGCCGCGAAAATGGGTTCGTTTGGCAAAAACACTTGTGCACGGTCGCGCGGACTGGAGGAACCGGGACTGCGGGGAGTTGGCATGCGTGCACCTCTCTTAAGGTGTAGCAGAGGGACCGCAAGCGGAAGGCGGTCGGGCAAATGAAACCGCTGGAAAAACAACGGCTTACGTTGCGACTAGAGATGGTGACCCGGCGGCTTCGGGGTGGGGGAGGGGGCAGGGGAGGCGCACGGTCTCGCCGGCAGGGTTTCAATGGGGGCCGGGCACCTGGGTGTCTGGCGCATTGGCCGGGTCCGTACGGGATTACGGCCGGCGCGCCTGGAGCTCGCCCATCATCTTCTCGAACCGCACACGCTGCTGGTCGTCAAGGATGTTCAGGATTCGCACCTTGCCGCTGGCGCGCACCTCGTCCATCTGCATCTGGAGCATCTGCACGTACATGACGAAGTCGTCGAGAATCAACTCCAGTTGCGCCGCCTGGGCGGGGTTGAGGTTCAAGTCGCGCACCATCGTCTCCAGGGCGACCTGCGAGTCACCCACGGGAAAGTAGGCCGCGGCGCCTTGTACGGGACGCGGCACGATCGTGTACCGCATCGCGAGCGCTCCGACCACGGCACCAACGGCGAAGATCAGGAAGACGACGAGCAGCAGCCTTGGATCGAGCCACGGGGATCGAGGCGAGGATGTCATACGGCTATTCCTGATAGCTGGCCAAGCTGACCAGCACGAGTTCGCGGTCCGTTCGCGGGTCGCCGCCCGAGCCGACGTGACGCGTCTCCGGCGCCAGACCGGCGAACGAAGCAGCGGGCCCGAAAGCGCCCAAGCCGGATTGGCGCACGCTGTAAAACAGCAGCGAACTCAAAACGAGCAAGGAGGCGAGGCAGGCATAGACCAAACGCCGCCCGAAGGCGGGATCGAGGAACGCGTCGGCCACCCGCGGCCTCCGGCGCGCGTCGATGGCCGCCATCACGGCCGCGTAGAAGCCAGGTGCGGCCGCCACCTCCTGGCCCGCATCCAGCACGCGAAGCAAACTGGCCTGGGCCGAGATCGCGGCCACCTCCTCGCGGCACTCGCGGCACCCATCGATGTGCGATTCAAACTCAGCCCGCCCGCTCCAGTGGCGCGAGCCGCCCAGATAACGCTCCAGATGCTCTTTGCTCGAACGATGCATCGCCTTGTTCCCTCAGTCCAACAGTCTTCCTGCACAGTGGCGCCGCGGGTCTCACGCCCGCTAGGCCGCTCTTCACGTTTCCGGTCCAGGCGCCGGGGCGCCCGGCGGCGGTCCGTCAAGCCGCTTCGCCGCCCGCACGAGCTTCTGCCTGGCACGAAACAGCTTCACCTTGATCGTATTCTGATTCATTCCCGTCAGTTCCGCCAGTTCCTCCACCGAATGCCCTTCGACCTCCTTGAGCATCAAGAGGCTCCGGTCCTCTGCGGAGACGCGCGACAAGAGCTTGAGAACGTAGTCGCGGCTCGCCAGACGGACTTCGGCCGAAGGCCCGGCTTCCACGGCCGCGCCCGAGCGGGCCATGCGTTGCGCGTCTTCCTCGGAAAAGTCGCTCTCGTAGACGAGCTTCCGCACGCGGCGTTTGCGCAGATAGTCGTAGCACTCGTTGACGGCGATCTTGTAGATCCAAGTCAGAAGTGAACTGCGGGAGTCGAAACTGCGGATGGAAAAGTAAACCTTGGCAAAAACCTGCTGGGCGATATCCTCGGCGTCGTTGCGGTTGCGCAAGATCCCGAAAATGATGGAGTGGACCTTGTTCTGGTAGCGCTCGACGATCTCGCGGAAGGCGAGTTCGTCGCCGGCTTGCACGCGGCGCACCAACGCGGCTTCCTCTTTGTATGGTTCGAGGGCCAATTTCGAATCCGCCCGAACCCAGGAGCCAGGAACCGGCAGCGCTACGGCACCGCTCACAGCGTCCATCTTTCCCACCTGCCGGATGGGACGCGGCCGGAGGCCTCCCGGTTTCTTCAACATAGCCCGCGAGGGAATCCATCGGCCCGCGCGGCAAGCCGGCTGGCTCCGCCCGTTCGGGACCTTCAAGATACCAGATTCCGGAAACCCGAAGCGAGAAACCGCATCTGGACAAGTGGTGAGCGGGGCCGAAGCCCGGTAGAATGATGGGAGAGGTCTTCCACGGAGACAAACATATGATTCAATTGACAGAAACGGCCGTCAGCAAAGTGAGGGAAATCCTCGACAGCCAGGAGCCCAAGCCAGCCGGGCTGCGCATTTCGGTGGTGGGGGGCGGCTGCTCGGGCTTCAA
>CAZVIK010000092.1:0-8083 GCA_964627045.1 uncultured Solibacteraceae bacterium
GACCCTGCACGATTCCCTTGGCCAGCGTGGTCTTCCCGGCCCCCAGATCCCCGATGAGCAGCACGACCGCGCGGAGCGGCAACTCGCGGCCAAGTTCCACTCCGAGGGCGAGCGTCTCCTCCTCGGAGTTAGTCCGATGCGCCCGCACACTCCTCCATGGCTTCGGGCAGGAACTCCAGCAGGTCGGTAGCAATCAGGGGCCGCTCACCGAGGGCCGCCGCCCCCAGTTCGCCGGTTCGCCCGTGCAGGTAGACCGCGGCGGCCACGGCTGTCTGGGCCTCCTGTGGCGCTTGCGCCACCAGTCCCGCTAGGAGCCCGGTGAGAATGTCGCCGCTGCCGCCCGTCGCCATTGCAGGGCCGCCCGTGGGATTGATCCATACTTCTCCGTTGGCGAGCGCAATCAACGTTCGCTGCCCCTTCAGTACCAGCGTGACACCACGCTCCCGCGCAAACTCCCGCGCCACGCCCAGTCGGTCCGCCTGCACCTCGGAGGTCCTCCGCCCCGTGAGCCGGCCCATCTCGCCGGGATGCGGTGTGAGAATCAGCCGGTTTCCATGAAAACTCGTACCGGCCAGCGCATTCAAGCCGTCGGCGTCCACCACGACGTATTGCGGCGTCCCGGCCGCCAGCCTGCGCACGACCTCCACCGTCTCGGCGTGTGTGCCCAGCCCGGGTCCGATGGCGACGACGTCTTTCCCGGGAATGAGCGCCGGCAATGCGCCCGCTTCCAACGCGCGGAGCGAGATGCCGCCGTCCGGCGTCTCCGGCAACGGTTCGGTCATCAACTCCGGCGCATGCGCCGCCACCGCAGCGGTCGCCGATTCCGGGGCCGCCACGGTCACCAGCCCCGCTCCCGCGCGTAGCGCCGCCATTCCCGCCATTGCCGCCGCGCCGCTCTTGCCGCGCGAGCCGGCGACGACCAGTACGTGCCCGAAGTCGCCCTTATGCGACCCGGCCGGTCGCTTCCCCAAAATCCCGCCGAACCACTTCCGCTCAACCAGGGAAAGAAAGACGGAATCGTCCTCTTCAAACAGCGACGCCGGGCTCCCGATGTCGCAGACGTGCAATTCGCCCACCCGATCGCACGCCGGCGGCAAAACCTGGCCGACCTTGGGCGCTGTGAAGGTCACCGTGTAGTCCGCCCGCACGGACTCGCCCAGGATCGCGCCCGTATCGCTCGGCAGGCCGGAGGGAAGATCCACCGCCACCACTTTGGCGCCGGGGAAGCCGCCGCGGATCTCGCGGATCAATTCCAGCATCGCGCCCGTCGCGGGGCCCTTCAGCCCCGTGCCGAGCAACGCGTCCACCACAACGGTGGCGCGCCGCATCTCAGGCGAGACGGCCCGTTGGACCACACAGCCGCACACCGCGAGCATGCGGAGGTTGGCCGCGGCGTCGCCGGCGAGTTCCGCCGGGTCGGCCGCGAGCACCACATCCAGGCGGCGCGGCCTCAGGTGGGTGTGAAGTTGGCGCGCCACCACCAGCCCGTCGCCGCCGTTGTTGCCCTTGCCGCACAAAACCACAACGTGTTGATCGCCCAGGGGTGCGAAGGCGGATGCGAGAAACTCGCTCACCCGATGCCCAGCGTTCTCCATCAGGATGAGGCTGGGAATCCCCATGGCGATGGTGCGGCGATCGATCTCCGTCATCTGAGCCGCTGTCAGAACCTTCATGCGGGCGCTCCCGCCAATCGCGCTTCCAGCTTCCGCAAGTCTTCGGGTTCGCCCATGGCCACCAGGCAATCGCCGCCCTGCAAGACTGCGTCGGCGGGCGGATTGAACAACATCTCGCCGCTGGCCCGCCGGATCGCCAGCACAATCACGCCGATATCACGCCGGATCTGCATTTGCTTTAGCGACATGGACGCGAACTCGCTGGCCTCGGCCACCCGAACCTGCTCGATCAGCACGTTCAGCCCCATGTTTTCGGTGGTCAGGTCCAGGAACTGCAGGACATGCGGCCGGATCAGCGCGTGCGCCAGCCGGTGTCCCGCGTGGGTGTATGGCGCGAAGACAGTGTCGGCGCCCGCGCGCCTGAGTTTCTCCTCGGCCTCTTCCTCACCCGCCCGCGCGGAGATGTTGAGCATCGGGTTCAAGGTCTTCGCGGACAAGATCACGAAAAGGTTGTCGGCGTCGGAGCCGAGCGCCGCCACCAGCCCACGCGCCCGCTTCACCCCCGCATCGAGCAACGTCTGGTCGCGCGTGGAATCGGCGGCCACCCCGTGCATCCCCCATTGAATCGCCAATTCAAGCTTCTGGGGGTCGCGCTCGATGACGACGCAGGGCTGACCGGCCTTCTGAAGTTCCCACGCGGCGCCCCGGCCCACGCGCCCGTAGCCGCACACAATGTAATGGTTCTCGAGCTTGTCGATCATGCGTTTCATCCGCCGTTTTCCCAGCAGCTCGCCCAGTTCCAATTGAATCACGGTCTGTGCCACCACGCCGATGGCGAAGAACAGCAGGCTGACTCCGAAGATGATCAGCACCACGTTGAACACGCGACCGGCGTTGCTGAGCGGGTGAATCTCGCTGTAGCCCACCGTGGCGACGGTGATCAACGCCATGTAGAAGGCGTCGAAAAGCGGATAGTCCTCAATCAGAACGAATCCGGCGGTCCCGACAAGCAGCACCCCCAGGACCGCCACGCCGATTATGGTCAGACCTCGTGGAACCCGCGGCATGGCTTCCTATAGCCTCCGCGCCAGGAGCATCGTCATGTCGTCCTGCGCGTCGGGGGAGCTGACCCACTGGCGCACCGCAGCGTAAATTTCTTCCAGGATCTCCGCCGGGCGGCGCGAAGCGTTCCGCAGCAGCAGTTCGGCCAGGCGGTCCTCTCCGAACATCTCGCCGTATTCGTTTTCCGGCTCCGTGATGCCGTCGGTGAAGCAGGCCAAAAGGTCGCCGGGCTCCAGGTCGAATGTGCTTTCGCCATACTCGGCGAAAGGGAACGCTCCCACCACCATGCCGTTAGTTTCCAGGCGGATCACTGAGCCGTTGCGGATTACGATAGGCGGCGGATGCCCCGCGTTGGTGTAGCTGAGACGCCCGGTTCCGCTATCGTACACGCCGAAATAGAAAGTGGCGAACTTCTCGGCCGACGTGAAGGCGTAAAGCTGTTGGTTTAACTGCGAAACGAGGTGCGCCGAAGTCACTTTGTGCCCATTGCCGCCCGCGCCAGAAGAGACCGCCTCCAGGCAGGCTGTAATCTGCGTTCGCAAGCTGGATTGCACTGTTGCCATCAACAGCGCGGCGGAGATCCCCTTGCCGGCGACGTCCCCGATGGCTACCGCCAGCCGGGAACCGCTGAGGCTCAGGTAGTCGTAGTAATCGCCGGAGACCGTCCGCGCCGGATGGCAGTGGCCCACCAGTTCCAGGCCTTCCACCGTTGGGACCGTCTTCGGATACAACTGGCTTTGCACCTCACGGGCGATCTCCAGTTCCGATTGCAGCTTCTGCTGTTCCTTTTCCACGCTGAGCAACCGTTCCAGGTTGCCGGTCATGCGGTTGAACGAGTGGCCGAGTGCGGCGAGTTGATCGTTGCCTTTGACCTCAATCCGGTGGGCGAAATCGCCTCGCATAATGCGTTGCGTTCCGTCGTAGAGTCCGTGGACGGCGCCAGTGATGGTGCGCGTCAAAGAGACGCCAATGCCGAGCGCTACCAGTTCTACGACCAGCAGCAGGACCGCGACCGCCACGAAGGCGTAACCGAGAGCCCCGCCGAGGTCGCCTTGCTGGCTGAACAGCGTTCGCACGATGGCCGACGGCCGGCTGACCACAGCGATCGGCGCGGCGTGGGAACGCTGTGGGTCCTCCCAGTCGGCGACCTGCGCCACCGTGTACCAGGTGACCTCGATGTCGAGCCAGTTTTTCGCCGCCGGAACGCGGCCGGCTGCGAGCCGCTCCCGCGACCGGGGGGCCGACGTCCCCCCTTGGCCACCACCAGCCGCTGCCACGGCGTTGTCGAACAGCACGTCTCCCAAACCCGGCACCAGGTCGCGGAGCAGCCCGGAGGTGACCGGAACCGTCAACAGTGTCTCGCGCCCGGCGCTGCGCGCGTGCGACCACATGTATACCCGGCCTTCTTTCTGGATCAGCCCGCTGCCTTCGGCGAGCCGGGCGGGCGGGAGGGTAATGGATGAGCTTTCGGGAAACCGCCACTCGCCCCGCTCGCGCAGCAGGATTTCGACGCTCGGAAACCGGCGGGCCATGGCCTGCGCCATCCAGCGGATGTACTCGGCGCGCGCTTGCGGCGGCGTTACCAGCAACTCCCGGGCCGGCGCCACCAGCGCACTGGTCCGCTCCTCTAGTTCGCTGGACACCAGGTAGACCGCGATCTGCGCCGTGAGGAGATAGCACCCGATCGCGACCAGAAGGAGGATCAGTCCGATCGGCACGACCGCTATGAAGAGGTACGCGACCACCAGCCGGTTGCGCAACCTCCAGACGGCCGAACGGATCAGCCGGTGCGCCACCCGCGCCGCCACCACCACCGCGCTCACCGTGAGGGCAAGCCCGGCCAGCAACGACAGCATGCTCCCCGGGGTCAACCCGCGCAGTGCGGCGTAGACCATGAGCAGGACGGCGAACAGCCACTCGGGCACACCACACCAGCGGTAAACCGCGCGAAACCGTTCAGACACCGCCATACCCGCCCACGGCGGTATTGTATCATCCAAGCGCTTTCCAGGTTCCGTTCGGGGGCTCGCCGGACCAGTGCCGGCGTCCATCTCCGCCACCGGGAGAAGTTCATTGTGGGGGGGCTCCCGCCGCATCTGCGGTCATAGGGTTCATACTTGGGGTCCAGTAGATTGGATCCATGCCACACGCGCGGTGTGCGCCCTTCTCCCCCTGAATCACCTAATCCCTCTGTTGTCAGCGCATTTCCGGCGCGATAGACACATTGACAGGTCTTCCGCCCGTGAAGTGGCGGCGGCCATTTGGCGGCGGCGCGGGCCATGAGCCCGGCCGCAGGCACAGCGAAAAGAGAGTCCAAGATGACCATCGGGAAAAAGCTGCTAACAAGCGTTGTCGCGTTGCTCTGCCTCATTCTGGTTCTGGGCGTCGCGTCTTTGTGGACAGTAAGCAAGTTGGGGGATCAACTGAATACCGCCGTGACGTCGACCGCGCAGAAGGCCTTCAGCGGCCAGATGCTGGGCCGCGAGTTTTTTGAATTGCAGGCGACAGCGCGCGGCGCGCAACTCAGCCTCGTCAACAACGACGCTAACGCGTTCAACTCGAACGTACAGAAGTTCGACAACGCGCTCACCCAGATCCGCACGGAGATTAAGGCCATGCGGGCCCTGGATTCGTCGGCGCAGGGCCAGACCACCATCCAGGAGATCGAAGACGGAATTGCGGCTTGGCTGCCGTTGCACGAGCAGTACATCGCCGCAGCCAAACAGGGGAAGTTCGGCGACGCCCACAAGATCATGGTCGACCAGATCTACCCGGTGTTCCAGCGCGTGCAAAAGAGCGCTGACAATCTGGTTGAGGAACAGCGCAAGCTCCTGGCGGAAGCCAACACTCAAGCGGGAACCAGCATCGCGCAGAGCCGGTGGATCAGCATCCTGCTGATCGTCCTGGCCGCGGTCGTGGGTGCGGCTGTAGTTTACATAGTGAAGGACATCACCAACAGACTGCGCAAGATCACGGCAGAGATGGGCGAGGGCGCCGAACAGGTGGCGGCGGCGTCGCATCAGGTATCCTCGGCCTCGCAGGCGCTGGCGCAGGCATCCAGCGAACAGGCCGCGTCGCTCGAGGAGACCTCGGCTTCGGGCCAGGAAATCACGGCGATGACCAACAAAAACTCGGAGAACTCCCAGTCGGTCGTCGAGCTGATGACAAAGACACAGGAGTCGGTGTCGGGCGCCAACCGCCGTCTGGATCTGATGATCACCTCGATGAAAAACATTACGGCGGCCGGCGACAAAATCGCACGCATCATCAAAGTGATCGATGAGATCGCCTTCCAGACCAACATCCTGGCGTTGAACGCCGCCGTCGAAGCGGCACGGGCCGGCGAGGCAGGCTTGGGCTTCGCCGTGGTGGCCGACGAGGTGCGCACGCTGGCGCAGCGTTCGGCCCAGGCGGCCAAGGATACCGCCGCCACGATTGAGGAGTCCATCAACACGTCAAACGAAGGCAGCCGGCGGCTGCAGCAGGTCGCCGACGCCATCTCGGAGATCACCGAGAACGCGGGCAGGGTGAAGACTCTGGCCGACGAAGTCAACTTAGGCAGTCAGGAGCAGGCGCGCGGAATAGACCAGATCGCGAAAGCCATCACCCAGATGGAGGAAGTCACGCAGAAGACGGCAGCGCACGCCGAGGAAAGCGCGTCGGCAAGTGAGGAGCTTAACGCGCAGGCCGAAGCCATGCGGAACGCATCGGCGGCGCTCAAGGTCATGGTGGACGGCGCCGCCGGCGGAGGAGCCGCGCCCCCTCGTTCCGGACACCGCCGAGCCGCGGCGGCCGGCGCGACGGCGCAAGGTCTGGCGAAGCTCAAGGCCGCCGTCGGCAGGAGCACGCGGCCCGCGATGGCAGACCGCAAGCTGGCGGCCGTGGCACACGTCCCGAGCAAAGATACGATTCCACTCGACGAGGATTTCGAGAAGTTCTAGCCGCCCTGCACCTGCTGCTTGATCCGGCCGCTCATTCCGGGTCCGCTGCACGGCTCCCCCGTGCCCGGACCGATGGGCGGCCGCTCTTTTTTTCCCGACGGGGCCCGGGCCGTCTACACGCAGGACCTGGCGATGGCCGGGGTCTCCGACTCCTTCGCCCCGGGCTGTAGGTAGAGCCTGGTGAGCCCTTCCTGGAGGATTCGCATGGCCGACTCTGGGTCGTCGGCGAACTGAAACAAGTTCAGGTCGTCTTCGGAAATCATCCCGTGCTTCGCCAGGGCCGGGAAGTTGAGGATCTCCTTCCAGAAACTGGTTCCGTAGAGCACGATCACGATCTTCTTGGCGAGCTTTTCCGTCTGAGCCAGCGTCAACAGCTCGGTGAGCTCGTCGAGTGTCCCGAACCCGCCGGGAAACACCACGAGCGCCTTGGCCAGGTAGGCGAACCAGAACTTGCGCATGAAGAAGTAATGGAATTCGAAGGACAGCTCCGGCGTCACCCATTGATTGGGCCACTGTTCGAAGGGCAGGCCGATGTTCAGCCCCACAGTCGTGCCATCGGCGTCCTGCGCGCCACGGTTGGCCGCCTCCATGATGCCCGGTCCGCCGCCGGTGCAAACCACGAACCGGCGGGCGGAGTTCTCCAGGCTGTTGGACCACTCTGTGACCATCCGGGCCAGGACGCGAGCCTCCCGGTAGTAGCGGCCCAACGGTCCCTGTTCTTCGATTCGCGCCGATCCAAAGAACACGACGGTATCGCAGATCTTGTGCTTCCGGAAGTGCGCCAGCGGCTCCAGGTATTCCGAGAGAATCCGAAGCGAACGGGCGTCGGAGGAGTCAAGAAAAGCTTCGTTTTTGTAGGCCTTTGGGCGGCGGTTTCGGGTGAAGGTTCGGTCGATCATGTTTGGCTCACTGGGATTGTCGGTCGTCGGCGGCCAGTTCGTCCACTCGCCGTTTCAACTCGCGTACGCTTTTGACCAGATCCGGCAGCTTGGGGAAGGCCGCGACGGCGCGGCGCCAAACCGAGGCGTCAAAGGCTGGGGATCCTGAGATGACCTGGCCCGCGCCCACATCCCCTCCCACGCCGCTTTGCGCATAGACCACGGCGGCGTCGTGAATGGTGAGATGGCCGGACACCCCCACCTGGCCGGCAAGCACGACGCTCTTGCCGAGGACGGTGCTTCCAGCCAGTCCCACTTGCGCACAGATGATGTCGTCCTCGCCCACCACACAGGCGTGGCCGACCTGCACCAGGCTGTCGATCTTGGCCCCGCGTTTCACCCGCGTCTCGCCGACCGTGGCGCGGTCCACCGAGGATAGCGACTGGATCTCGACATCGTCTTCGATCACTGTGGGACCGCTCTGCACGATCTTATAGTGCGTCCCGTCCTGGCGCAGGGCGAATCCGAAACCGTCGCCGCCGATCACGACACCGTTCTGAAGGACCACGCGGTTGCCGATGCGGCAATA
>CAZVIK010000092.1:8093-14333 GCA_964627045.1 uncultured Solibacteraceae bacterium
TCGGGATGGCCAGAGATGCCATCTGGGCCAAAGTAAATCACCACGTGGGGGTGCAGCACGGCATTGCGCCCAATGACGACATCCTCCCCGACGGCGACAAAAGGCCCGACGTAAGCGCCCTCGCCGATTACGGCCGACGGCGCGACCGCCGCCGTAGGATGGACTCCCGGGGCGGGGCGCGGGGGCACATAAAACATCTCCAGGGCGCGCGCGAAATCCAGGTAGGGGTTGGAGGAGATCAGGCACGTGATGGTGTGATCCTTCACCGGTTCCGATACCAGAATGGCGGCGGCGCGTGTGTGTTTCACCTTGGGGGCGTAGCGCGGATTCGCCAGGAATGTCAGTTCTGTGGGGCCGGCGTGCTCCATTCCGGCGACACCGGTGATCTCCATCTCCCCGTCGCCCGCCAGCCGGCACCCGAGTCGCGTGGCGATTTCGCGGAGCTTCATAGCCTAAGGGTACACCACGCGAATGGGCCGCGCCCCCGCGCCCTCCGCATGTGAGAAAATTAACAAGTTATATGCGCTTGGGCCTTATGGTAACGGTGTGGCTTCTCGTGTGTCTCCACGCGGCACGCGGGCAGGAATCCCCCGTCCCCCCCGAAATGCAGAAGGCCCTGGAGGAGTTCCGGGTGCAGACCCGAAATCTCGGAATGCGACAGGACAGCCCGCCGCGCGTGGCAGCCCGGGGCGCAGCCACGCCGCCCTGGCACGGAAGGGTATACGAAAACTTTCGCAACGATTTTCTGGACGCCGTGCCGCACGAAATCAAGCAGGGCGGCGGCGCCAAATCGGTCCTGCGCCGGAACCAGTTCGGTTTCAACGCAAGCGGGCCGCTGGTGATTCCGAAGATCTACCACGGCGGGCGCCGCACCTTCCTTTCGGTGTTCTTCGAGGGTGTGCGCGACCGCACTTCCCGATCCTTCCTGGAGACGATTGCCACCGGGCCGGAGCGGCGCGGCGACTTTTCGGCGACCGTTGACGACTCGGGCACTCCCCTCGTTCTCTATGATCCGGAGGCCACGTCCCCGAACCCCGCCTTCGATCCTTCGCAGGCGGTTAGCGCGTCCAATCTCCAGTATTTCCGCAGCCCCTTCCCCGGGAACATAATCCCGCAAGAACGGTTGAGCCCCGTGGCGCAAGCGGCGCTTGGCTACTATCCGGCTCCCAACGTGGCGATTGGGCCCTACGACAAGAACAACTTCTTCCAGGTGGACCCGGAGACCAACAACGCCAACGGTGTGATTATCAAGCTCGATCACAGTGTTGGCGAGCGGCACCGGGTTTCGGTGGAGACCGCGCTGTCCAACGGACTGGAGCGCCCGGCGCGGCGTATTCTCTCGCCCGCGAATCCCGGGATGCCGACCAGGGAATTCCAGAGCAGGCGCGGCGGCCTGGAGCACGTGTTCACTCGGACGCCCCGGGAAGTCGTGACGTTCGGCTTTATGGGCGAGACCGAGATCTCAACAACCGGCGGAAGGGGCCGGGAGGACTTTACTGCACGAATCGGGCTCCCGGGATCCGGCGGACTGGCTTTCCCTTCGTTCTGGTTCAGCCCGTACCTTCAGATGGGACGGGCCAGTCCGCAGGCTCGGAACAGCCGGACGTCGTATGCCTGGGAGGGAGGATACTCGCTGCGCTTGAACCAGCACAGCTTGCGGTTTACGGTACGTTACGTCCGCGAGCAGGTCAACGTGTACTCCTCCCGCTATCCGGCCGGAATGCTTACCTTCGGAAACGGCCTTACGAGCTTGCCGGGGATCGTAAACACCGGCCACGCCTTCGGGAGCTTCCTGTTGGGGATGCCATACTACGCTGAAAAGACCTACGCGGTGTCTCCTTCCTACTTCCGGCGGCAGTTGTGGACGGCGTCGGTGCGCGAGCAATTCGAACTTAGCAAGGCGTTAACGCTGTCCGTCAGTCTGAGCCTGGCGGCCACCAGTCCCCGGACCGAAAAGTACGACCGGCAGTCGACGGTGGATCTGCAAGCCATCAACCCCGTCAATGGACGGCCGGGAGCGGCGGTGGTGGCGGGACGCGATGGGCGCGGGCGCGCCTTCCGGCCGCACCTGGTGAAGTTGCAGCCGCGCGCGGGCATCGCATGGAGTCCCGGAGGCGACGCCCGAACGGTTCTGCGAGCCGGCTACAGCCGCTATTACAGCGCCGGAATGATCAGTTCGTTCCAATGGGGCACGCAGGCGTTCAATGCATCGCCGTCTTACACCTCCCCGAACTCACAGCTCGAGCCCGTCTTCCGGCTCCGCGACGGAATCCCGCCGCTGACCCACCCGCTGCCGGATTTCCGGCCCGAAGCTGCGAATGACACCGCCGCCGATCTTTTTGACGCCACTTCCCGCCAACCCACCTACCAGTCGTTCGAACTATCGGCCGAGCGGCGGCTCCCCGGAGGCCTGCTGGTTTCGGCGGGCGGAGAATACGAAACCGGCAGAAACGTGCTGGTGGGAACCAACGCCGCGCGCCCCAACGCGGCGCCGCTCTCCGCTCTGGTCTTCCGCGACCTTCTGTACGACGAAGAGTTCAATCGCTCGATCCGTCCTTACCCGCAGTACAAAAACTTCGAACTGGGCAATGCCTACCCGCACGGGCGCTATGCGCGGACTTCGGCGTTCGCCCGGATCGAGGCCAGGGTTTCATCTGGTCTCAACTTCGCGATTCGCTACGAAGCCTCGCGCCAGTACGACGATTACTCGGGCATGTACCCGCGGCAGGACTACTACAACTCTCGCAACGAGTGGTCGCTCTCCGCCTTCAACGCGCCGCACCGGCTTACCGTGACCTACGTGTACGAGATTCCAGTCGGACCGGGCAAGCGCTTGCGTGTCTCTAGGGCATGGCTGAACCGGATCGTGGAGGGCTGGGCGGTCAGCGGATCGACCTCGGTTCTCGGAGGCGAACCAATCCTTCTTCGGCCGTTGTTCAACAACACGGGTGGCATTGTGCCTGGGCTTCGGGTGAACGTGGTAGAGGGCGTTGACCCCCGCGTTGGCAAGCCGGGGCCGGAGGCGTGGTTCAACCCCGCCGCGTTCGGTCAGCCCGCCGATTTCACGCTCGGCAACGGGCCGCGCACGCACCCGGTTCTGCGCAACCCGCTCAACCAGAATCACGACCTTTCCATGACGAAGCGAATTACCCTGAAGCGAGAGACGACACTGGAGATCAACGCCGTGGGGTTGAATTTTCTGAATCATGCCAATTGGACCAACCCCGACCCGGTCATCGGTTCGGCCTCTTCGCCGAACACAAACGCAGGCAGGATTACAGGCAGTTTTGGAGGCCGGGTCATGCAACTCGGCGTGAGGATCAGTTTCTAATGCGAGTCGCGGTGGCGTTTTTGATGGCGGTGTTTCTGGCGGCCGCGCAGTCACCGGAGCCCCCGGCGAAGGTCCTTCGCGTGCCGGTACGAGCGGCCCAGGCGGCCGACGGGGCCGAAGTCCCGGTCGCGCCGGGGGGGTGGCGAGCCACGGTGGCCGGACAACCGGTCTCGCCGACGGGGATTTTGGGGCCGTCGGATGAGCTGTTGCTGCTGGTCGTAAGCGATGTTACCGGCGACCTGACCCTTGTGGAAACGGCCAAGCGGGCGCTCGCCGCCGCGATCCGAGAAATGCCGTCGAACTCTTGGGTGGGCCTGCTGCGCGCGCAGGACGGGCTGCGCGTGGTCCTGGACCCCACCGGCGACCACGAGGCGGTGGCGAAGGCGGTGCAGTCGCTGCCGGTTAGCGGAAGACCCGGGTTGCTGGAGAGTGTGCACGCGGCTGCGGCGCTGGCCAGCGCGGTTCGAGCCAAGGCCGGGGTGCGTGTGGCGGTGTTGTTCTTGTCCGACAGCGACGTCCGCAATTCGCGAGAGGACTTCAGCAACCCCGTAATCAACGAGAGCGACCGCCGGGATATGAGCCGCCGGTTTTCCGACGCCCTGATCCGGGAGAGAATCGCGAAACTGGAAGCCGGCCTCGAGGCTCTGGACGCGCCGGTGTTCATCCTGCACCTGGACTATCGGAGCGACGCGCTAAACGTCGCTTACCAAAGCGGCCTCTTGCGGTTGGCGGCGGTGTCTGGGGGCGACAGCGTTTTCTGCCGTTCGCAGAACGAAATCCCGAATGCCACGGCGCGAGTGCTGAATATGATCGCTTCGCATTACAGTGTAGACGTGGCTGTGCCGTCTGCGGCGCCGGCGCAGGTCGAGGTCAGCCTGGAGTGCGACGAGTGTTCGCTGATCCACCGGACGCGTTTTCGCCTCTGATCCGGCGGGCCCGAACTGCTGGCATTCACTGCCTCTCGTTGAACTTGTCCCGGCAGGCTTCCGAGCAGAAGTGAACCACTTCGCCGCGGACGGTCTTCTTAACACTGGAGGCGGCAGCGACGTAGGTCCCACAGACCGGGTCGCGTTTCAATTCGCCGGCGTTCGGAGCCGAAGGGCGTCCGGAGGCTCCCGGCGGGGCCGAAGGCCCGGCCAGGTCAGTGAACGCCTTTCCTATGATCCCAATGACGAAGCGCAGGAAGGTAATGGCGAAGATGGCGAGGAAAAGATAGAGGACGGTCCTAATCATGGGAGGGGGCGCCCGCATGGGGCGCCCCAGAACCGTTGACGGCTACTTCTTGCCCGACTTCTTCGTCGTCTTCTTGGCGTCGGGGTTGGTATAAGTCGTTTCGATGGACTCGTTCAACGACTGCAGAATGGTCTTGGCCTGGTCGGCGTTCGGGCCGCTCGGTTCGAGCTTCAGATACGTCTGGAGCGCTTCGGCTGTTCCGGGCGGCGGCTGAATCTTGCCGTCGGGGGCGATCTGCGCTTTGCCGAGCAGGTAGAGCCCGTACTGGAACTGAGCGGGGGCGTAGTCGGGGCTCAGGGAGATGGCCTTTTTGAACGCCTCGCCGGCGGCATCCAGTTGGCCGGTGTTCATCATCACCGCGCCCATGTTGTAGTAGTACTTTCCGGCGCCCGGCACATCCAAAGCAGCGGCCTTCTCAAGCTCGGCTTGCGCTTCGGGGAGCTTCTTGGCGCGAACCAGGGCCAGCGCATAGTTGTTGTGCAAACCGGCGTCGTCCGGCTTAAGTTCCAGCGCCTTGACGTAGGCGTCCAGCGCCTTGGTCAACGCGTCCTGCTGCTCCTGGCCGGTCTTGGTCTGGGCGAACTGTGTGTAAGCCTCGGCGAGTTGACCCCACACCGCGCTCTGCTTGGGGTCGGCTTCGGAAGCCTTCACAAACTGTTCGACGGCAACGGCGAACTGATTGGCCTTCATTGCCTCCATGCCGGCGTTAAAGGCGTCGCTCAACGCCTTGTTCTTCGCCAGCGCAGCGGCGCGCTCCTTCATCGCTCTTTCAAGCTGTTCTTTTTGCTCGGCTGACATGCCCCGGGTTTGGTCGGCCGTGAGTTCGCCCGCGGCGAGCGCCGCCTCTTGCTTCTTTTTCGCGCCTAGGTCGAAGTCCGCACGCGCCTGGTCCCCGATCGACACCACAATGTTCATCTTGGAGTCGACTTCCCTGTCATTCACGATCAGGGTGACGGTGTAGTTGGTGGATCGGCCTGAGGGAAGTCCGGCGTGGAAAAACTCGCCGCGGTTGTTGGTCTTGGTTTGGTACTGTCCCTTGATATCGTTACGGACAATCCGGATCACGGCGTTGGCTATGGGCTTGCCGTCCTCATCGACGGCCTTGCCGGCGATGGCGCCCATCTGCGCCGAAGCCGAACCCGCAAACAAGAGAAGCACGAGTACTGCGCACGCAATGCTGCTGACAACAGTTCTACCCATATTAGGAGGTCTCCACTGCCAGAATACTACAAAGCGGAGACGGTGCGAAACCACCCGCCGGAACCGGAGCCCGCTGCTCAGAGGTGCGCGTCGAGCATCTTTTGGACTTCGCTCTTCCCGACCGCCCCCACTCGCTGTTCGACCACCTTGCCACCCTTAAAAAGCAGCAGCGTCGGAATTCCCCGAATTCCGTACCGCATGGCCGTGTTGCCGTTGTCGTCCACATTGAGCTTGCCGACCTTCACCTTGCCGGCGTAATCGGTCGCCACAGTGTCGATGGTCGGCTCCATCATGCGGCACGGACCGCACCACTCCGCCCAGAAATCCACCAGAACCGGGGTTTCCGAGTTGAGGACGTCATTATCGAAACTCGTATCGCTGAAGGTCAGGGTGTTGAGGCCCGCCATTTGTTTCTCCTGTTAATCGTTGGATGAAGCCGTCACCTTTTCGGTTTCACACGGCGGTGGAAGGTGACA
>CAZVIK010000093.1:0-284 GCA_964627045.1 uncultured Solibacteraceae bacterium
GTTGGTTTGTTGGGGTTTTTTTTTTTGGTTGTGGTGGGCCGGCCCGGGGGGGGTTTTAAGGGGGTTTTAAAATGGTACACGAGCCGCCGCTTACTGAGTCTCGCGTAATATAGAGTCATTGCGACCACAAAGAAGCCTGCTTCCAGAAGGCGGTGATCAAGCGAGGACGGCGACGCATCCGCCGCAACGTACGACGGGCAGCCTCGCTGAGTTGCCTGAAGACCAGCGGCCAAACATTGGGATGTTCTTGTTTTTACCTTAACACCAAAATTTATACAACCGTT
>CAZVIK010000093.1:294-14230 GCA_964627045.1 uncultured Solibacteraceae bacterium
CCACCGGATTGAGTTCGGGCGCGTAGGGCGGCAGGTAGTCCATCTGAATCCAGCCGCCCAGGCTGTCGACGTAGTCGCGCACCAGACGGCTCCGGTGTGCCGGCAGGCGGTCCCAAACCAACAGCAGTGGCTGCGGAATATGCCGGACCAGCGCGCGCAGAGAGTCCACTGCCTGCGGTGCCTTCACCGAACCGGCGTACAGGCGGAAGTAGAAGTTCAGCATCGTCAAGCCCGCCACCACCGAGAGAGTCTTCCAGTTGAAGTTGTATTCCAGGACGGGAGTCTGGCCGCGCGGCGCCCAGGTGCGGCAGCGATGCGGTTGCTGACTCAGCCCGCTTTCGTCGACGAAGACGATCGTGCGCCCTTCGCTGCGCGCTTTTTTTTAATGGCCGGCCAAGTTCTGCTCTTCCAAGCGCGGATCGCCGGCTCGTTGCGTTCCCGTGCCCGCTCCGTCGGTCGCTGTGGGCTCCATCCCAGCCCTATCAGGATCTTCCAAACATGGCCTTCGTGGTAGCGAATCCCGAACTCCTGCTCGATCAGGTGTGCCACCCGCGGGCAGGTCCACAACGGGGTCTGGTAGCCCAGCGCCTCCGGCCCTCGCTGCAGCAGCCCTTCCAGGCGCTCGCACTGCGGGGCACTGAGCCGTGCTTTCCGTCCGGCGCGTCCAGCCTTCCGCGGGCCTTCCTCGCCTCGCTCTCGATACTGCGCTACCCAGCGCACCACGGTCTGGCGGGCCACTTTCACCCGCCGCGCCACCTCGGATTGGTTCAGGCCTTCGTCCAGCAGTCGGATGGCTTGGAAGCGGCGCTTCTCCAGCGCCTCGAAATCGCGTCGCACTCCGGCCGGGTTTCCCATACCAGAATAAACGCAGTATCACCCGGAAAGGTGACTTTATATTACGCGAGAATCAATAGATAGCTGCCTTCACCCGGAGGTTCCGCTTGCACGCGAGCCTGCCGGCTCAGGGGACCGGCCGGGTTCTCCATCTGTTTGAGAAGTTCGAGCCATAAAGATGTAGGGTTGGAGTGTGCGGCTCGATTGCCGCCATCTTCTGCACGGGCTTGCAGGTGGAGGGGGTCGTTGTGGCCGTGCCACGATATCAGTGACACGGATTTAACGCACTACCTGCTGCCGTTGCGCCTCGGCGATTTCTTTGCCGATGCCCTCCATGGGGCCGCCCCCCCAGGAAAACGAAGGGCGGCCCACGGGTTCAGAGGACCTCAGCTACTTCTGCTTCGGTGGCTGAGGCGCTGGCTGCTGGTTGCGCTTGCAAGCATCTCCGCAATTTCCGCCGCACTTGCACTCTTTCTCGCAGGTGCAGTTTTCGCACTTGCAGGTCTCGCCGCAGCAGCAAGCGGCTTTGGCAAACGACAGGGAACCCGCTCCCAACATCAGGGCGAGGGAAAGACACAACGACGCAATTCTTCTCGACATATGTTTGCTCCTTGACCAGTAATGGGTATGGTTTCCGGCCACGCAGGCGCACACGCGCCCGCTACGCTTTGGGCAAAACAAGCCGGAATCAGATCAGGAGTACGCGGTTGACGAGATAGAGATCCGCGGTCCCGGATCGAGCAACAAGCTCGAAACGGCGTGGCGCCGCCTCGGACGGACTTGGAAACAAGGCTACGACCGCCGCCTCGACGGCGATTGATGCGGCTGCCTGGACCCGGCTGTGAGCCGGCTCCGGCCTGGCGGCTGAAAGATTGGCGCTGACATGAGCCGCGCAGTCTCCGGCGCAATCTTGGGCCGGCCCGGGTACAGAACCGTGACACGGCGGCGCCTTGGTTCGGTTGCAGCAATCGTGTTCCGCCGCGAAAGTGAAGCACCCGGGGCAGTTACCCCACACAGATACCACGAGCAGGGAAAGCGCCACGATTGTCCCAGACATCGCCCTCATCGCAGACTCTAAGACGAGTATACCCGCGATCCCGTTTCGAAAGTCAACTGCGCCGACGATGCAGCGCAGCGGCTGCGCGGCGGAAGGAAGACGCGTTACAGCCCCAGCTTCTCGAAATAATGCGCAACAGCCTCGATCCCGTTGTAGAAGTTCGGAAGATGGAACTTCTCGTTGGGCGCGTGCAGGTTGTCGTCCGGAAGGCCGAAGCCCATCAGAACGCTGGGCATCCCCAAATGTTTGTCGAACAGGCCGACGATGGGGATTGAGCCGCCCGAGCGAATGTATACGGTCTGCTTCCCGAAGGCTTCAGCCATAGCCGCTGCGGCCGCCTTGATAAACGCATTCGAGGGATCGGTGAGCGATGGCGCAGCGCCGTGTATCAGCTTCACCGTCGCGGTCACCCCCCGCGGGCATGCCTTAGCCACGGCCGCGGTGAACTGAGCAAACGCTTCTTCCGGGATCTGATCGGCGACCAGGCGGGTGCTGATTTTAGCCGTGGCTCGTGCGGGGATGACGGTCTTCGCGCCGTCGCCCGTGAACCCTCCGCGGATTCCGTGGACTTCCAGCGTCGGCCGCGCCCAGAGGCGTTCGAACAGCGTGACCTCGGGCTCCCCGACCAGTTCCTTGGCCTCCATCTCCTTCTGCGTGTAAGTTTTCTCGTCGAACGGCAAGCGCGCCCAGGCTTCGCGCTCTTCGGGGCTCGGCGGGCGCACGCGATCGTAGAAGCCGGGGACCAGAATGTGCCCGTCGCGATCTTTCAGAGCGCATAGAATCTCAGCGATCGCCTGTATCGGATTCGGAGCGGCACCGCCGTACACGCCGGAGTGCAGGTCGTGTCCGGCGCCCTGGACATCGAGTTCCATGTAGTTGATGCCGCGAAGACCCACGCACAGCGTCGGCAGTCCGGGCGCGAACATCTCGGTGTCCGAGATCACGGCGGCGTCGGCTTTGATCAAGGCGGGCTTGGTGGCGACGTAGTTTGAGATGTGCTCTCCACCGACTTCTTCTTCGCCTTCGATCAAGAACTTGACGTTGACCGGAAGCCGTCCCGAGGTCTTCAAGAAGCCCTCGACCGCCTTAATGTGAATGTAGGTCTGCCCCTTGTCGTCCGACGCCCCGCGCGCGAAGATGTCGTTTCCGCGCACCACCGGCTCGAACGGCGGGCTCTTCCACTCGTCCAGCGGGTCGGGCGGCTGCACGTCGTAATGCCCGTAGATGAGCAACGTCGGCTTTCCCGGCGCGCCCAGCCATTCGCCGTACACCAGCGGGTTGCCTTCGCCTTCGATCAGGTGGGTGTTGTCGAGGCCGGCGGCTTGCAGTTCGTCGCGAACGAATTCCGCCGCGCGCCGCACGTCCGGCCTGTTCTCCGGAAAGGTGCTGATGCTGGGGATCCGGAGAAAGGTCTTGAGCCCCTCAAGAAACGCTTCACGGTTTGCCTGGTAGTAGCCCATACCCTTCGATCATACGACGGGGTCTAGAATGAAGGCATGGGCGCCAGCCTGTTGCGCGGGATCGTGCCGGCGGTGGTCACGCCGTTCCGGGAAGACGAGTCGATCGACTACAGCGCCTGGCAGGAGGTCCTGGACCGGCTGATTGCCAGCGGAGTGCATGGCCTGTTCGTCACCGGGGGGCAAGGGGAGTTCTTCGCGCTGTCCGAGGAAGAACGCATGGTGGCGGCGCGGTTTTGCGCGCAGACGGTGGCCAAGCGGGTCCCGCTGTTTGTGAACGTGGGCGCGGTGACGACGGCCGAGACCGTCCGATTGGCGCAGCAGGCCGCCGGCGACGGGGCCGACTTTGTCGTCGTGATCACTCCCTACTATGTGCGTCCCTCCGAGGACGAACTCGTCGAACATTATTCCGAGGTGTGCCGCAGCGTTCGCGTACCGGTGCTGGCGTACAACATCCCGCAATTCACCGGCGTCGAGCTGACGCCGGGCATCGCCGCCCGTGTGGCTGGGGCGTACCAGGAGTTCGTCGGGCTGAAAGACTCCAGCGGGCGCGTCGAACTGGTCCCTGAGTGGAAGAAGGCTGGGTTGGCTGTGTTTATGGGCCGCGACGAGTGCATCCTGGACGGCCTGCGGATGGGTTGCGTGGGCGCGGTGACGGCGTGCGCCAACCTCGTCCCGAGGGCCTTCGTGGACCTCTACGATGCCTACCTGGCCGGGAACCTGGAGCAGGCGGCGCGCCTGCAATCATTGGTGGACCAGGTGCGGCGGGCCTTCTCGCTGGGGACGTTTCCCGTGGTCGTCAAGGAAGCCATGAACATGGCCGGGTTCCGCGCGGGGCGCTGCCGGCGGCCCGTGGGGCCGATGACGGACCCGGCTCGCAAGGAATTGGCCGGAGTTCTGGAGAGGCTGCGCGAAGCGGGCTACCTGCCCAGCTATGCCGAACTGGCAAACCGCGGCCGGTGAGTCTGGGAAATGTTTACCAACCGGCTCGCAGGGGAGAAGAGCCCCTATCTGCTTGACCACGCCCACAACCCCGTGGATTGGTATCCCTGGGGCGACGAGGCCTTCGCGACGGCGCGGCGGGAAGACAAGCCTATCTTCCTTTCCATCGGCTACTCGACGTGCCACTGGTGCCACGTGATGGAACGCGAGTCGTTCGAGGACGAGGAGACGGCGGCTGTTCTCAACCGGTATTTTGTTCCGGTCAAGGTGGATCGCGAAGAGCGGCCGGACGTGGACCGCGTCTACATGTTGTTCGTTCAGGCCACCACCGGCGGCGGCGGGTGGCCGATGTCGGTGTGGCTGACACCGGACTTGCGGCCTTTCTACGGGGGGACGTATTTCCCGCCGGACCGCCGCTACGGGCGTCCCGCGTTTCGCGAGGTGCTCACGAAGGTCGCCGAGGCGTGGCAAAAGGACCGCCAGCGGATCTTGGAAGCTGCGTCGAGTGTGATCGAGGAGTTAGGCCGCCACGCCTCGCCTGACGGCGCGGCGAAGCTCCCGGACGCAGACATTCTCGACCGCGCTTTTTACCAATTCCGACGTGCCTTCGATCACGTTCACGGAGGGTTCGGTGGGCCGCCGAAGTTCCCACAGCCGTCCGTCCTGCGGTTCCTGCTTCGGGAGCACTTACGGACCGGCAGTACCGAGGCGTTGGACATGGTGCTCCGGACGCTGCGGGCGATGGCCCGCGGCGGCATCCACGATCACCTCGGCGGCGGATTCCACCGTTACTCGGTCGACGAACGCTGGTTCGTCCCCCACTTCGAAAAGATGCTCTACGACCAGGCGCAACTCGCCGTCGCCTACCTGGAGGCGTTTCAGGTCTCCCGAGATTCGAAACTCGCCGTGACGGCGCGCGGCATCCTGGACTACGTGCTTCGCGACATGACCGCACCCGAAGGCGGCTTCTACTCTGCCGAGGACGCCGACAGCGCCATCGACGAGGCACGGGCCGCGACCAAACGCGAGGGCGCGTTTTATGTCTGGACCACGGATGAGGTCACATCCGTGTTGGGCCACGGCGCGGCGGACCGGTTCTGCCGCGCCTATGGCGTTCGGGAAGAGGGAAACGTCGCCCAGGATCCGCACGGCGAGTTCGCGGGGCGGAACATCCTCTTCGAGGCGGCCGAAGACGGGCCGACGCTGGCGGACGAGCGCCGGGCGCTGGCGGAGGCTCGCTGCCGCAGGGCGCGTCCACATCTGGATGACAAGATCCTGACGGCATGGAACGGGCTCATGATCTCGGCCCTTTCGCTGGCCGCCCAAGTGCTCGAAGAGCCGCGATACCTGGGGGCGGCCCGCCGGGCCGCTGATTTCCTGCTTGCAAACGTGTGGAGGGCAGAAGAGGGAACTCTCCTGCGCCGGTACCGGGCGGGCGATGCTGCGGTGCGCGGGTTCGCCGACGATTACGCGTTTCTTGCACAGGGACTGACCGACTTGTACGAGACGTGTTTCGTGGACCGGTACCTGGAAACGGCCATCAGCCTCACCGAGCGTCAGTTGGCCTTGTTCGAGGACCGCCAGCGCGGCGGACTGTTCGCCGGCGAACCAGACCCGCATTTGGTACTCCGGCTGAAGGATGGCGACGACGGGGCCGAGCCTTCGGCGAATTCGGTGGCCGCGCTCAACCTGTTACGCCTTTCGTACGCCACGGATCGGGAGGATCTTCGGAGGGTAGGGGAGAGGACGATTACCGCTTTTGCCAGGGTCCTTGAATCGCAGCCAACCCGGTCGCCTTGCCTCTTGATGGCACTCGGCTTCGGACTCGGAGCGCCGCGCCAGATCGTGATCTCCGGGGATTTGGCTTCGAAAGACACAGAATCTCTGTTACGCACGGTACGGCGGCGCTTCCTGCCGCACAAGATCGTACTGTTAGGATCAGAACCTCGTTGGCCGCGGCGTGGAGCCGCGACGGCATACGTTTGCGAGAACTTTACGTGCCGGGAGCCCGTGACCGGTGTGGATCGGCTCGGTGAATTGTTAAGATAGAGGCAATTCGGCACTTCAATCCCATTGACAGAACCTGGAGGAAACATGGAGCGACCTGGTGCGACGACTCTGAAGGGGAACCCGCTAACGCTAATCGGTCCCGAACTGAAGGTGGGCGACAAGGCCCCCGATTTCGAGGTTGTGGACACTGGCCTTGCGGCGGTCACGCTGGCTCAGACTGGGAACTCGGTTCGGATTATCAGCGTGGTACCGTCGCTGGACACCCCGGTTTGCGATGCGCAAACCAAGCGTTTCAACGACGAACTGGCGAAGCTGCCGGGCCTCGAAGTGCTGGCGGTCAGCATGGACCTGCCGTTCGCGCAAAAGCGCTGGTGCGGCGCCTTCGGCGTGGACCGCGTGAAGATGTTGTCCGATCATCGGAGCGGCTCGTTCGGAGCCAACTACGGCACGCTGATCAAGGAACTTCGGATCGAGAGCCGCGCCATCTTCGTCGTCGACAAGGAAAACGTGATCCGGCACGTCCAGTACGTGAAGGAAGTCGCCGACCATCCGGACTACGACGCAGCCCTGAAGGTGGCCAAGTCTTTGGTATCTTAGGGGTTTGAGTACCATTCGCCGCTTGACATCGAGATAAACCTACCCATATCATTAGGTTTGCCCGATGGTGGGGCCCGCTTGGCAACTCCCGCTGCCCGGTACCATCACACAGGAGGATAGCTTGATCAAGCTGGACATCATCAACGAGGTCGTCAACAAGACGGGGATCACCAAGACCAAAGCTGAGATGGCGGTCGAGACGGTCTTCGAGAGCATGAAGCGGGCGCTGGGGCAAGGCGAGCGAATCGAGTTGCGCGGGTTCGGGATATTTAACGTCCGGCCGCGCAAGACCGGCATTGGCCGCAATCCTCGCACCGGGGCTGAAGTCGCGATTCCTCCGGGAAAGGCTGTTCGGTTCAAGCCTGGCAAGGAATTGCAGTCGCTTTAGTCCGCAGTGCGCCGCCGCGCGACTCGGCCGCGCAGCGCCGAGCCTGAGCCCCAGTCATAGTCGGAGAGCTTTGTGCTTCCCGAGGACAGCCCTGTTGAAACCCATCCCCCGAACGCCCCTAACGGCGTGCAAAGAAGCTGCCGCGTGGGGTTGGTGGCTGCGCGGCGGCCGCGACGCTGGTTGAACCTTGTCTTGCTGCTACTCACCCTGGTGTCGACCACGGCGGTGGGCGCGCGGCTGGCGGAGAACTTCCGGACCAACCAACCCGCCATCTACCTGGCGGAGGATCTGACGGCCTACCGGGCGCTCTTGTCACGGCCCAGCGCGTGGCTCGGCGGCCTTGCTTTCTCGCTCACCCTTTTGACGATCCTCCTGGCCCATGAGATGGGACACTACATCGCGTGCAGGCGGTACGGCCTTGACGCGAGCCTCCCATACTTCATGCCCTTCCCCAGCCTGATCGGGACGCTAGGCGCCTTCATCCGGATTCGGTCGCCGATCTATTCCCGCCGGGTGCTTTTCGACGTTGGCGTCGCGGGGCCGCTTGCAGGATTCGCCTTCACATTGCCCGCGGCCGCGGCCGGGTTCGCCATGTCTCGTGTTGTTCCGGGAATCGCTGGCCGTGGAGACCTGAGTTTCGGCACACCGCCTCTATTCGCAATTCTTCAAGAGATGTTCTTTCCGGGGTCGGCGGCCGCGGATCTGTCGTTGCATCCGGTGGCGCGCGCGGCATGGGTCGGCGTGTTCGCGACGGCGTTGAACTTGCTGCCCATTGGCCAGCTAGACGGCGGCCATATCGTCTACGCATTCTTCGGCGACCGCCACCGGATCCTGTCGAGAGTATTCGCGCTAGCGTTGGTACCGCTGGGCCTGTTTTACTGGCCGTGGCTGGTTTGGGCGGCTGTCCTGTTCTTTTTCGGATCGCGCCACCCGGTCATTTACGATCATTCCGAACTGGGACCGGTGCGGCGGCGGCTGGGAGTTGCGGCGCTAGCGGTTTTTCTGCTGTGCTTTATGCTGGCGCCCATCGAGACTACGGGAGGCCGTTGACCGGATGAAGATTTCGGCCACCATCATCACCTACAACGAGCAGGCCAACATCGCTCGGGCCATCGAGAGCCTGCGTTGTTGCGATGAGGTCGTGGTGGTTGACAGCGGTTCCAACGACCGGACCACCGAGATTGCAGCCAACCTCGGCGCGCGCGTCGTGGAGACCCCATGGCGCGGGTATGCCGGACAGAAAAACTTCGCCTCCGAGCAGGCCGCGTACGATTGGGTGCTGTCCATCGACGCCGACGAGGCGCTGAGCGAGGCGCTGGAGGCCGAGATCTGGCAGATCAAGAAGAACGGTCCCCAGTATGACGCCTACACGATGCCGCGCATGGCCAGGTACCTGGGGCGCTGGATTCTGCATTCCGGATGGTATCCGGACCGCAAGGTGCGGCTGTTTGACCGCCGCAAGGCGAGTTGGGCCGGCAAGTTCGTCCACGAATCGGTGCAGGTGGACGGCCGGATCGGGCACCTTCGCTGCAACCTCTTGCACTACACATTCCAGTCGCTCTCCGAACACCTGAAGAGCATGGACGGCTATACCACGCTGGCGGCTGAGGAACTGGTTGCCAGACGCCACAGGGTCGGATGGGACGATCTGGTGCTGAATCCGATCTACACGTTTGCTCGCAGCTATTTTTTTCGAGCCGGGTTTTTGGACGGGACCGAGGGGCTGACCATTGCCTTCATGGCGGCTTTCTACAACTTTCTCAAGTTTGCGAAGGCCCGGAACATGACATGACCGGAATCCTCCTCGGCCTGGCGGCCGGCCTTTTAGTCGGCAGCTTCCTCAACGTTTGCATCTACCGGCTGCCAAGAGATCTCTCCGTGGTGCGCCCGCGTTCCTTCTGCCCGGAATGCGAGCACCCCATCGCGGCCTACGACAACATTCCGGTACTGAGCTACCTGCTGCTGCGGGGCCGCTGCCGCCACTGCTCGGCGGCCATCTCCTGGCGCTATCCGGTGGTGGAGCTTCTCACGGCCGCCTTGTTCGCTTTGACGCTTGGCCGCATGGGCGTAGGCCCGGAGGCGATGAAGTGGTGCGCATTTGAAGCGATCATGGTCTGTCTTCTCTTTGCCGACCTGGAAGAGAGAATCCTGCCGGACGAGTTCACGCTCGGCGGCGCTGCTCTGGGTGTGCTTCTGGCGTTTCTCGTACCAATGAAGTGGGGATATGCGCACCTTTTCCTTGCGTCGCGAATGAGCGACCGGTGGGCGTCGCTGGTGGAGGCCGCCGTGGGCGCCATCATCGCCAGCGGCCTCCTTTGGGTGGTCGGCTCGGTCTATATGGCTTTGCGCCGCCGGGAGGGGCTCGGGTTCGGTGATGTCAAGATGATGGCGGCTGTGGGCGCCTTCCTGGGTTTGCACGGAGCTCTCTACACCCTGGTGTTGGGCTCGATCGCAGGTTCGGTCATCGGCCTCGTCTACATCCGGGTGACCAAGCAGGACTTCAGCACCTATCAGCTTCCGATGGGGACGTTTCTCGGCGCGGCCGCCATCGTGATCGCGTTGCTCGCCGGGCCACTGGCAAACTGAGCGGCGGCGCGGCGCCGGTGTATAATCTTTCTTCCCGCTCCGATTATCCGGAACGGGCCCGTCAGGATGGCAACGGCAGGACAACGCGCACGCGGCCGGCTTTGGTGGCGCGTCGCCGCTGGAGCGGCTGCGCTGGTTGCGCTCCTACTTGTCCAGCTTTACATCTACAGCCCTTGGCATCAACACCAACCCGGGCGCGGGCAGTATTGCCGCTTCAATCCGGTGGAGCAGAGCGGCGGCCTGGAATCCGCCGAGCAGATCCAACTGCCGGTTCCGACGTCGCAGCACGTCTCGTTTCGCGACGTCGTGGTCGTGCTCCCGGCGCGGCCTGGTTCTGAGCAAAGTCCCTCCCGCGCACCTCCCGCCTAATCTCGCTGGCGTTTTGCCTGGCGTTGGTAGAGGCGCGCCCATTTGGGCGCGCAGGAGGTGTTTGGACAATGGGACTCCCTCGTTCCGGGGCCGCCCTGCCCGCATTCATCTTGGCTTGGGGCGGACTCCTTGTGCCTGTTCGGACGGCTGCGCAACCGGCTGTCCCGGTGCGATTGACAATCGAAGACGCCGTGGCCGAGGCAACGCGCAACAACCTGTCGCTGCTGGCCGAGCGCGCCAGCATCTCTGTCGCAGAGGCGCGGGTGCTCACGGCGCGGCTCAGGCCCAATCCCGTGATCACCGCCGCCGGCGACCATATGGACCTGCTCGGGACCGGTTTCAACGACTTTAACGGCGGCGGTCCGACGGAGATCGTGGTGGGAAGTGATTTTCTGCTGGAGCGCGGCGGCAAGCGGCGGCGGCGAACAGAGGTCGCCGAGAAGGCCAAGACGGCGGCCGAAGCCGTGTTTCTGGACGCGGTGCGGCTAACCGCGCTGGACGTTCAGAGCTCGTTTGTCGACATCCTGCTGGCGCGCGACAACCTGCGGCTCGTGAAAGAGAACCTGGACGCACTCGAACAGATCGTCCAGACCAACGCGGCGCGGGTGAGGGCAGGGGAGATTGCCGAGGTGGAACTGATCCGCTCGCGGGTAGCCGCGTTGCAGTATGCCAATGCCGTGCGGCAAGCCGAGACCGCCCTACGCCTGGCCACGGCGCGCCTCCAGACTCTGTTGGGCCGGCGCGCCGGGCACGCTCCCGTGGAAGCGTCTGGAGACCTGCGAAGAGGCCGGGCGGCTCTCGGATTGGAGGAACTCAAGGCGGCGGCCATTGAGGCGCGCCCGGACCTCCGGGCCCTCCGGATCGAAGGGAGCCGCGCAGAGGCCGAGGTCCGGCTCCAAACGGCGCAGTCCAAACCGGACGTCACCTTGGGCGTGGAGTACCGCCGGCAACAGGTGAACGCCAAAAGCAATTCGCTGACGGTTTCGGTCAGCGCGCCGTTGCAGGTGTTCGACCGGAATCAGGGCGAGATCGCCCGCGCGCGGAGCGAACAACGGCAGTGGGAGCTCCGGTTGCGCGCCCAGGAAGCCGCCGTCGAAGCGGAGGTGGAAAGCGTTTACCAACAGTACCTGACGGCGAACGACTTGATCCAGGCGATCGAAGGCCGGTTACTTGCCGAGGCTCGCGATGTGAGGGAAATCACCGGTTTTGCTTACCGCAACGGGGATGCCACGTTGTTGGAATACCTGGACGCGGAGAGGGCCTTCAACGAAACGATGCAAGCATACAACGATGCCAGGGCCGAGGTTGCGCGGAGCCTCTACTTGCTGGATGCGGCCTGCGGAAGGACGGTGACGAAATGAGGCAGAGGAAATGGACGGCCTGTTTGACGGCGGCGGTTTGGTTTGCCGCATGCGGGTGTCGTTCCGAGGCTCCCACGAGCGGACGCACCGCACAGCCCGCCAAGCAGTTGGATGCGAACGGAACGATCACAATTTCCGCGGACTCGCCGAAACTGCGGCAGATAGGCATCGTGGCGGTCGAGACATGCGAGGCGCCGGAGGACACCGTGACGGCGCCCGGCAAGGTCGAGGTGAACCCGAACCGGGTATCGCGTGTCCTGATGCCGGTGCCGGGACGCGTGCGCACGGTGGCGGTGAAGCTCGGCGACGCCGTCGCCGAGGGGCAGGTGGTGCTGACGGTGGAGAGCCAGGAAGCCAACGCAGCGGTCGCCGCCTACAGCCAGGCGGAGGCGCGTCTGCGCCAGGCGCGTTCCGCGCAGGCCAAGATTGAGAAGGATCTGGCGCGCGCACGCACGCTCTTCGAGCACCGGGCGGCGGCGCAGAAGGAGGTGACCGCCGCAGAAAACGATTTGGTGCAGGCGCAGGCCGAAGTGCAATCAGGGGAAGCGGAGGTGGCCGAGGCCAGGGACAGGCTGGAAGTCCTGGGATTGAGACCGGGTGTGGGGACTCGTGAGGTCGCCGTACGCGCTCCGATTTCCGGAAAGGTATTGGATATCGCCGTTGCGCCGGGCGAGTACCGCACGGACACCTCAGCTAGTCTCATGACTGTGGCCGATTTGAACTCCGTCTGGATCACGTCCAACGTGCCGGAGGAAAGCATTCGCCTGATTGAGGTCAACGAGCCGGTGGACATCGTCCTGGTCGCCTACCCGAACGAGACATTTCACGGCCGAGTCACTCGGATCTCCGACGCTCTCGACCCGGAGACGCGTACCGTGAAGGTCCACGTCGAGATGGCTAACCCGCAGGGACGGTTTCGCCCGGAGATGTTTGGCCGCATCTCGCACTCACACGGCTTCCGCCGCCTGCCGGCAGTCCCTGTCGGTGCGGTGGTCCTGAACGGGCAGGGCGCCTTCGTCTACCGGGAAAGATCGCGGGGTGTGTTCGAAAAAGTACGGGTGAGGCCAGAGGGGCTTCGCAACGGTTTGTACCCCATCGCCGAAGGCCTGACTCCCGGCGACCGCGTGGTGGCGGACGGCGCGCTATTGTTGTCCGCTGCCGACTGAGGCTCGATACTCATGATCGACGCACTCCTGGAACACGGATTTCAAAGACGCTTTCTGGTGGTGTTTCTGGGTCTCTGCCTGGCGGGAGCCGGCGTCTGGGCGTTCACCCAGCTCAAGGTAGAAGCGTATCCCGACATCTCCGACCTTCAAGTGACGGTTATTGCGCTTCATCCCGGCCATGCCGCCGAGGAAATGGAAGAACAGGTGACCGTCCAGATTGAACGTGTGGTGAACAGCGTCCCCGACGTCATCGCACGCCGTTCGCGGACGATTTTCGGCTTGTCCGTGGTGGACCTGACTTTCGACTACGAAGTGGATATCAACGTCGCGCGCCAGACCGTCCTTGAAAAGCTTCGCGACGCCAAACTGCCCGAAGGCGTGGAGATGTCGCTGGCGCCCCCGACCACCCCGGCAGGCGAACTCTACCGGTATGTGCTCGCCGGCGATGGCTTCGACGACATGCGGCTGCGCGAGTTGCAGGACTGGGTCGTGGCGCCGAGGCTGCTGCAGGTTCCGGGCGTTGGTGATGTGTTCCCGTTTGGCGGCGCGGTCAAACAGTACCAGATCAATGTGGATCCCATGGCACTGTACCGCTATGGCCTGTCGATAGGCGAGGTGGCGCGGGCCGTCAGCGCCAACAACCAAAACGCCGGCGGGTCGCTACTGACCAGCGGGCAACAGGGACTAGTGGTGCGCGGGCTTGGTCTGATCCGCTCGATCGCCGACATCGAAAACGTCGTCATCGCTTCCACAGGCGGCACGCCGGTCTTTGTTCGTCAGATCGGCCGCGTGGAGGTCGGCGCCGCTCCGCAGACGGGCATCTTCGGCATGGATGATAAGACCGGTGGGGTGCAAGGGGTCGTCGTGATGCGCCGGGACGAAAACGCGAGTGAGGTCCTGGAACGCGTCCGGGCCGCGGTGGATGAGTTGAACCGATCGCCGCTGATGGAGGGAGTGCGCCTGGAACCGGTCTATGACCGCACGGAACTGGTAGCTGGCACGCTACACACGGTCTCACGCACACTGCTGGAAGCGCTGGTCATCGTGTTGCTGGTGCTGGTCTTCTTTCTGGGTTCGGTTCGCGCGGCTATGCTCACCGCGATCACAATTCCCTTAAGCCTGCTGTTCGCGTTTCTGTGCATGTATCTTTGCGGCATCCACGCGAGCCT
>CAZVIK010000094.1:0-14211 GCA_964627045.1 uncultured Solibacteraceae bacterium
GCGCGATTTCGCCCTCGCTCAACCGCACGTCGTCGTACGCCGCCGGACGGTGGATGGTGAAGTCGGGCTGCCCTTCGCCGTCGAGGAACACGGTTACGTGGCCGGTGGCGTGATGGCCGCTGGTCTTGATGTAGCCGTCTTCCAGTCCCGCCTCCACCAGGAGCCGCCGGGCCTCCGTGCCCAGGGCGTCCTTGCCGACGGCGCTGACGAACGCCACCTGGTGGCTGAGCCTGCGCGCGTGAACGGCAAAGTTGAGAGACGCGCCGCCAAGCGTCTGGCGGTCCGCGAAGCAGTCCCACAGGGTTTCGCCGAACACGAGGATCCGGCGTGTCTCGCCACCCATACGGCTAACCCTGCCCGGCCAACGCGACGACCACAATTGCCACGACGAGGACTGCGATTCCGCTCCAGCAAAGGGCCCGGGTCTTGCCGCTGGTGCGCGCCCATTCACCGGTGATGAAGCCGAGGATGTTGGCGACGATGATGTTCATCGACATGAAGATGGGCCAGCCGAGCACCGCGCCAAGCGGCCCCATCATGGCGGCGCCGACACCGTATAAGCTTATGCCGCCGTACCAGAGCAGCCCCATCGCAGAAGCGCCGATAAGGTACAGGCCGGTCATCCCGCCTGCCGCGTACTTGCCCCACGTCCGCTTCTTCGACAGGAGGTAGATCGGGTAGATGGCGTTCGGGAGGAAACCTCCCGCCAGGGCCGGCGCCCAAATCGCGTTGGAGGCGAGATCGGGCCTCGCACCGAACGTGGTGGCGGAATCCTGAAGAGCCTTGCCGAACACGAAGCTGAAGTTCAGCATGGGGGAGAGCACGCCCGAGGCGAGACAGATGATCAGCCCAATCTTAAAGCGATTCGGGTCGGAAAAGCCCTCGCGGCCGGCGCGCTGGCGGTCGCGCAACGCCCCGGCGCGGGCCAGCAGCACGATTCCCAGGATCACCAGGAGCAGCGAAACAAGAAGCAGGACCCCGCGTTGCGAATACAACTCGCCGGGACTCAATACAAGCAGCGGCAGGAGCGTGCCGAAACTGCTCGTGATTCCGAGGATGACGGCAAACCCCAGCGCCATTCCCACACGACTGATGCCCAAACCAAAGAGCGTCGAACCGAGTCCCCAGCCGAGTCCGAACAGAGCCACCAGGATTATTGCCGAGACGGGCACCGTTCCATAGACGTCCGCAAGAGAGGGGACCGTAAGATAGGCGAGGACGCACGGGAACAAGATCAGGCCGACGACGGAGTACACGAGCCAGGTGTTCTCCCACCGCCAGCGCCGCTCCATCTTCTTCATTGGAAGGGCGAAGCTTCCCTGCAACATGCCGCCGACAACGGCCAGGAGAGCGCCGAGATTAACTTGATTGAGCATACTCATCGAGCGGCAGAGCCGCTGTCCCGAAATACTACCATAGAGGTAGAGAGCCATGCGGTTTTTTCTGAGGAATTTCGGATGCCGGGCGACGCAAGCCGACGGCGCGGCGCTAACCGCGGCGCTGCTGCGCGACGGCCATTCCGCCGCTGCCGCCGCATCCGAGGCCGATGTGGTGATCCTGAACTCCTGCACGGTGACCACGTCGGCCGACAACGATCTGCGCCAGGCGGCGCGGCACGTGCAGCGCGAAAATCCCGGCGCGCGGATTCTGCTGACAGGGTGTTACGCGCAGCGAGCGCCGGAGGAGGCCGCTTCCCTGCCCGGCGTCTCCTGGGTGGTGGGCAACACACACAAGCTGCGCATCCCGGAAATCCTCGCGGCCGATCCGGCCGCATGCCACGAGCGGGTGTTCGTCGGGGACATCGGCGCCGAACGGGAGTTCGTTTCCGCCGCAGTATTGGAGGCGTCGGAGGACCGAACCCGGCCGACGCTGAAGATCCAGGACGGCTGCAACAACCATTGCACGTTCTGCATCATCCCCAGCGTGCGCGGGCGCAGCCGGAGCGCGCCGCCGGATCGCGTCGTCGAACAGGTGCGGGGCCTGGCGGCGGCGTACCGGGAGATCGTACTCAGCGGAGTGAACCTGGGACGGTGGGGGCGCGACCTCGATTCGCCGCAGCGCCTCCCGGCGCTGTTGCGGCGGTTACTGGACGAGACCGATGCCGGACGCATCCGCCTGAGTTCCGTCGAGCCAATGGACCTGTCCGACGAACTGCTGGAGCTGATGGCCTCGACGCCGCGCCTCGCGCAACACGTTCACGCGCCGCTCCAGACGGGTTCCGACAGCGTGTTGCGGAGGATGCGCCGCTGGTATCGCGCGCGGCACTACGCCGGCCGGATTCAACGCGCGCGCCAGTGGATGCCGGAGGCCGCCATCGGCGCCGATGTACTGGTGGGTTTTCCAGGGGAGACCGAAGCGGAGTTCGAGGAGAACCGGGCGTTCATTGAGGCGCTTCCTTTCACCTATCTCCACGTGTTCACCTATTCGGAGCGTCCCGGAACCCCGGCGGCGGCGATGGACGGGCAGGTCCCGGTGCGGGAACGCAAACGCCGGAATCGAGTATTGAGGGAACTGGCGGCGGCCAAGAACCTGGAGTTCCGCCGCAGCATGATCGGACGCAGGCTCCCGGCGGTGACGATTGAAGACGGAGAGACCGCCCTGACCAGCAACTACTTGAAGGTAGCCCTGGCCCGGCCGCGCGAACCGAACCGGTTGATCGAGGTCCAAATCGGCGGTCTAGGCGAGGGCGTGGTCGAGGTCGGCGATCACGTCTTCCACGTCATCGATTCCCACTGTAAGCCGGACAAGGTTTTCCGTAATGCCTAGCGGCTCGCGTTCGGCCGGCGGTACGTCGCGGTGCGAACTGATCGGGGGGTACAGCATCATTGTGTGCACGTCCCCGAGGGAGGTCGCGCGCACGACCAACTTCAGCCTGTCCATGAACTCGAACACGCGCTCGCGGCCGGCGCCGCGCAGGCGGAAGCTCACCATCGCCCCGTACAAACCCCTGGGGAACAGGCGCGCGATCACCGCGCTGTCGGGATGGGCCGGATCGTTCGGATACTCGACCGACTCGATTCGCCGGTCAGCTCTCAGCCAGGCCGCCACGCGAGCGGCGTTGGCGCATTGCCGTTCCATACGAAGCGGAAAAGTCTTCACGCCGCGCATGGCCAGATAGCACTCGAAGGCACCGAGCACCGGGCCATTGGTGCGCGCCAGCGTCCGCAGCCAGTCGTAGTGCGCCTTATCGGACACGACGATGCCGCCGAGCACGTCGCCGTGTCCCGACAGGAACTTGGTGAGGCTCTCCACGACCAGGTCTGCGCCCCATTCGAGCGGACGCACCAATAAAGGCGTGGCGAAAGTATTGTCCACCACGAGCGCCGCGCCGGCCGCGTGTGCGGCTTCCGCCACTCGGCCGATGTCGCCCACGCGGAGCACGGGGTTGGAGATCGTCTCCATCAGGATGCAGCCGGGCTGATGCAATTGGACCGCGCGGGCGAGGGCGCCGGCGTCGTAGATGTCGGTGTAGTAGATCTTCACGCCCAGCGGCTCGAAGATCCGCAGAAACATGTTGATGGTGGCGCCATAGAGCGCATCGGCGGAGACCACGGTCTTGGGCCGGCCGTTGAGCGCCGTCAGAATCGCCAACTCCAGTGCGGCCATACCGGAGGCGCAGGCCTGCGCGCCGTAGCCGTTCTCGAGCGTCGCCACGAGTTCTTCCAGGGCGGAGGCCGTGGGGTTGCCGTAGCGGGTGTAGGATTCACCCGCCATTTCGTGTGCGAAGATTCGGTCGAGTTGCTCGGTACGCTCGGCAATGTAGCTGGCAGCACCGTAGACCGGCACGGTGACAGGAACCTGGTCTGGCGGAAGTTTGCGGTCGCCGGCATGAACCGCCTGGGTGTGGATCTTCACGCTACTTCCTCTTCCAGCGGACGCCATCCTTGGCGTCCTCCAGGATGATGCCCTTTTCCAGCAGGTCTTTGCGGATCTGGTCGGCCTTGGCGAAGTCGCGGGACTTGCGGGCAGCGTTGCGTTCGGCGATCCGGGCGTCCACCTCGGCGTCGGTGAGACTGCCGGCGGCCACGGTTGGGCGCAGCACGTCGAACACGCCGTCAAACCTCGCCAGCAGGTCCTGCGCCGCCGCCACATTTCCTTGCCGGAACTCACCCTGATCCATCGCGGTGTTGGTGTCACGTATGAATTCGAAGATCGCGCCCAGAGCTTCGGCGGTGTTGAGATCGTCGTCAAGGCTCTGCTCGAAACGCACCAGGGCGCTCGATGTGCGTTCGGCCATCTTCTCCGAAGCGCCGTCCGCGAAGCGCTCCGTGTCCAGCCGGAGCCTGTAGTTGCGCAAACGCTCGATCGCGGTCTGCGCACTTTTTAGCCCGTCGAAGGTGAAGTTGAGCTGCTTGCGGTAGGGCACGGAGGCCAGGAGGTAGCGCACCGCCTCGGGGGGCCAGCCTTTCTCCAGAACGTCGCGCAGCGTGTAGAAGTTCCCGAGCGACTTGGACATGGTCTGGCCTTCCACCATCAGGTGTTCGGAGTGCAGCCAGAAGCGCGCGAAGGGCTTACCGGTAGCGGCCTCGGATTGAGCGATCTCGTTCTCGTGGTGTGGGAACGTGAGGTCGATACCTCCGGCGTGGATGTCCAGCGTCTCGCCGAGATATTTCATCGCCATGGCGGAGCACTCGATGTGCCAGCCGGGGCGGCCCGCTCCGATGGGCGTCTCCCAGAAGTGTTCGCCCTCTTTGCGCGCTTTCCAGAGCACGAAGTCGCGGGCGTTCTCCTTGTCGTACTTGTCGGTGTCCACACGGGCGCCGTCCAGAATGCCCTGGAAGTCGATGTCCGAGAGCTTGCCGTACTCGGGGAACGTCGCCACACGGAAGTAGACCGAGCCTTCGCTTACATAGGTGTGGCCCGCGGCGGAGAGCCGCTCGATCAACGCCACCATGTCGCCGATGTGATCGGTGGCCTTGACCAAGTGCTCGGGCTTCTCCATGCGCAGGGTATCCCGGTCCTCTTCGAAGGCCGCGGCGTAGACCGCCGTATATTCGCCGAGCGACTTGCCGGCGGCGACGGATTGTTGAATGATCCGGTCATCCACGTCGGTCAGGTTCATGACGTGGTCGAGGTCAAACCCGCGATACCGCAGCCAGCGCCGCAGGATGTCCTGAAAGACGAACGTCCGGAAGTTCCCGATGTGGGCGTAGCTCCAAACCGTTGGTCCGCAGGTGTACATGCGGACGGTGCGGCCGTCGGCCGGCGCGAAATCCTGAACCTGGCTCGTCAGAGAGTTGTAGAAACGTAGAGACATAGCGGAAACCGGATTGACTTCTATCGTAGCAGGCGGCCCGGACTACAGCGGGCTGGAGGCCTGTTCGCGGGCGGCGCGGGAGGCGAGTTCGTCGGCGCGGTTGTTATCGGCGTGCGAGGCGTGGCCTTTGGTCCAGGTCCAGGTTGCGCGGTGCCGGCCGATGGCCTGATCGAGGGCCTCCCACAGGTCCCGGTTCTTCACGGGTTGCTTACCCGCGTTCTTCCAGCCGTTGCGCTTCCACTTGTGCATCCACTCGGTGACGCCGTTCTTGAGGTATTCCGAATCGGTCACCACCTCGACTTCGCACGGTTCGGTGAGAATTTCGAAGCCGCGCACGGCGGCGGTCAATTCCATACGGTTGTTGGTGGTCCGGGCCTCGCATCCGAAGACCTCCCGGACGTGGGACTTGTAGCGCAGGATGGCGGCCCAGCCTCCGGGGCCGGGGTTGCCCAGGCAGGCGCCGTCTGTGATGAGCTTTACCTTCTTCATTCGATCAGGAGAGAATCGCCGCGGGTGCGTGCTCGAAGAAACGGTCCAGGACGGCCATGATCTCCGGCGCCTCGTGGGAATGGTGGATCGCCTGGCGCAGACGCGCCCCGTTCGGCAGGCCGTGGGTGAAGTACGTAGCGAATTGCTTCATCTTGCCGACAAGGTCGGATTCGTTCTGTTCCATGAGCATGCTGTAGTAGGAGCGCATGAGGTGAAACCGGTCGGCCAGCGTGGGGCGGTCATAGGTGCCCGTGCCCGCGTATTGCTCGATCTGGCGGAAGATCCAAGGGTTCGCCGCCGCCGCCCGCCCGATCATCACGGCGTCGCAACGCGTCTCACCAACCATCCGCACCGCATCCTCCGGGGTCACGATGTCGCCGTTGCCGATCACCGGAATCCTCACCGCGTCCTTAACTTCGGCGATGCGGCTCCAGTCGGCGCGACCGGAGTAGCCCTGCTCGCGGGTCCGCGGATGTAGCGCAACGGCGTTCAATCCACAGTCCTCGGCCAAACGAGCCAACTCCACCGACACGATCTCTCGCTCGTTCCATCCGGAGCGGCATTTCAGCGTGACGGGAATCGCCACAGCTTCGCGCACGGCGCGCAGAATCTTCCCCACCAGGGGCAGGTCGCGCAGCAGCCCGGAGCCGCCGTTGCAGCGCACAACCTTCTTGACGGGGCACCCGAGGTTGACGTCCACCAGATCGAAGCCGAGGCCCTCGCAAACCCGGGCCGCTTCGGCCAACACCTCGGGGTCCGCGCCGAACAACTGGGCCGAGATGGGGCGCTCGTCGGGCTGGAACACGAGGTAGTCGAATGTTCGTCCCGGCTTGCGTCCCCGTGACGATCCCACGATGCCGTGGGAACTAGTGAACTCGGTCATCAGCAGGCCGCAGCCGCCCAGGCCGTGGATGAACCGGCGGAAAAGGGTATCGGTCACCCCCGCCATCGGCGCCAGGACCGTGGCTGGCGCGATCTCGACACCTCCGATACACAAGCCGGCGGGGAATTTCATGCGTCTGAGACCATTCTAACTTCGACTTTGTGTAAACCAAAGCCGCGCGGGAGGCGTCGCATAATGGAGAAAAGGAGGTGTGCGCGTGAAACTGGTACAGGTGGGGATTCTCGTCGCCCTGCTGGTTGTGGGCGTTCTGCTCTTTCAGGTCTACCGCGGCCAGCAACAGCAGCAATCCACGGCCCGACTGATCGAGCCGACGGCTGCTTTGCCGCCCGCCGATCCCACGCCTGCGGTGGCCGACCACGAGAAGGCTACGCCGACGGAGCCGATACCCGCGAAGACGCCGGCGCGGCAGGCGGAACCCCGGCCTTCGGCGGGGCGAGCCAAAGCGACTCCACCGGCACCGGCACCCCCCGTCACTTCCACCCCGGCGGCGGCCGCTGTCGAGCCGCGCCCGGTGGCCGTCCGTCCGGCTGATCCCGCGCCGGGACCCGCGCCCGTGTCTACACCGGAGCCCACGCCGGGTGTGGCCGCCGCACCACCGGCGGTCACCCCGCCGCCACCGCCACCGGCTCCGCGGACCGTGACTCTGGCAGCGGGCACGCTGATTTCAGCGCGCTTGTCGGACACCCTGGCCAGCGACAAGGTCAAGGCCGGGGACGCATTCACGGCGACGCTCGACAAACCCCTCGTGGTTGACGGCTATGTCATCGCGGAACGCGGGGCGCGTGCCTCCGGCAAGGTGGTGGAAGCGGTAGAGGCCGGGCGGGTTCGCGGCCTGGCATCGCTGTCCATTCAGTTGGTGCAAATCGAAACCAGCGATGGCCAGCGCGCGGCCATTCAAACCGATCCGTTCCGCAAGGAAGGCGAGGAGACGCGCCGCCAAGACGCCGCCAAAGTGGGCGGCGGAGCGGGTCTTGGCGCGATCATCGGCGCCATCGCGGGCGGCGGTAAGGGCGCCGCGATCGGCGCGGCAGTCGGGGGAGCGGCCGGCGCCGGGACGGTGGCCGCCACTCGTGGGAAGCCCGCCGTGTTGCCAGTAGAGACCCGGATCGACTTCCGGCTCAGCCAGCCGGTCACTTTGACCGAGAATAGGTAGGGGAGCGCGCGCCGCTCCTGCCGATCATGGCCGACCTGCTCTACCTCTCGTATTGGCTGCGCGACTTCAACGAGATGAACATGCTGCGGCGCCTGGCGGCGGCGGTCGGCAAGTTCCCGTTCTCGCACGCCGCTTCCGGCGCGTCCACACTCCGCATCTACGCCCTGGAGTTCGCCGAACCGCCGCTGCTAGAAACTTACTACGACACCCCGGCCGATGCTGCCACCATCCTCGCGGCGGCGTCCGAGTTCCGGGCGCCCGATTGCGCCTACCTGGTCGCCGGCTACTGGGACCTTTGGCAGTGGAACCAAAAGTGGTCCCTCGGTCCGTCGCCGGTGCAGATCGCGTGCTACGGGCCGGACTTCGAAAACGAAACCGGCGACAACTTGCGGATCGAGCTCGGACTCGACACGGCGTTTCTTCCCGTCGAAGGCGCTCCTTCGGCCGCGGCGCGGGCGCAGTCCAATGTCCAAAGCGTGCTGCGCCTGGCCAAGGACCTCGATTCCGTACTTCGGGCGGAACGCCGGCACATCTGGACCGAAGCCGGGGACGATTTCGCCAAGCGCTTTCGGGACGCTTTGGCCTAGCTGGATAGCACCGAGTCGATCACAGCAGCTAGTTCCCCGGGGGTAAACGGCTTTTGCAGATAGCGGGTCCGCCCGGAAGGATCGTCGTCCAGCGCCACCGAGTGCCTGGGGTATCCGCTCAACAGGACGATCCGGACTCCGGGGTCGCACGTTCGTAGCTTCACGACCGCGTCGTCGCCGCGCAGGCCGGGCATGTGCAGGTCCAACAACACCACGGCAAACCCGCCGGGCGACTTTCGGAACGCCTCGACGGCATCGACCGGGCTGGCAAACCCGCGAACGCCAAATCCCAGCCGCGTAAGATACTCCGTCATCAAATCCAGCAACGGCTCCTCGTCGTCCACGGCGAGGATCACTCCTCGGTCCGCCACAACCAGGCACCTCCCCGTTACCACAAAGACAGAGGCAAATCCCCGGGGCTGAAGGCCAGCCCAACCGACATAGAGTGCGAGAGACGCCGCCCAAAGGCGGACTCCTGCACTTCGTAGCGGCGCGCATCGTAGCGCGCGACGAAATGCAGAGCGTCCGACATCTGGAAGGTGACGCCGCCGCCCGCGTTGTAGCCCCGGTACTTTCCCATCACGCTCATAAGGCTGTTGTATTGCGTATAGCCCGTGGATGCGCCGACGTTCCAGCGGCGGCTCGCCGTATGGCTGAAGGACAGGGACCCGCTGGTCGTCCTCGAGGTCAGGTAGATCCCGTTGCCCGGCGACGTGCCGGTCTCCCCGCTCAGGGAAACCACGGACCTCCGGAAGGCGCGAGAAAGCCTGACCTGGGCGGCGGGGACGTAGTTCAACCGGTACATGACCACCCGGTCGGTGCCCCGGCCGGTAATAGCGGCGATGATCGGATCGACGGCGACGGTCTGCAATCCCAGGGTTTCCACGCGCGCCCCACCGCCTCTTATGGCGAAGTCCCAATTGCGCCCCAGAACCACGGCCAGGTCCACGGCCACCGAGTGAATGTCGGAGTTACCGAAAGACCTGGTAAAACTGTAACGCGTGAACCCGTAGTCCGCGCCGAGGGACACGCGCGGCCCAACCCGGTATTGCAGGTCCGCCCGCGCCGATGCCCCATCCATCCCGACCAACGCGGCCGAACGCCGGCGAACGAACATCGCGTTGCCGCCCAGGTTGAACGAGAGCCGGCGAGACCCGACGAAGGTGAGATCGCCCATCGTCGTCGAATAGGTGGTCCGGCCCTTGAAGAGCTCCTGAGTCGGCACGTTGGCGTAGCTGGAGTCAAAGAAGGCGTATCCGTTGAAGGTGCCGTAGTCCCTGGATTGCGTCCCGGCCGCCTGGCGCACCGAGAACGCCAGCCTGCGGCTGACCTCGCGCGTGACCCCGAGGATCAAGGTGTGATTCGTGGAGTCGTAGTAGGAATTCCGCCGGTAGTGCTGGACGTTGCCCCGGTAGTCCAATCCAAGAACCGTGCGCCGCCAGTTGTGGTAGCCGGAGACGCCGAATTCCGCGCGTCCCCCATAATCGTCGTCCTGGCTGATTCTGCCGGAGGCATCGACGCTCGGCAAGATCATACCGGATTCGTAGGCGGCGGTGAGCGACACGTAGGGGCGGAGCCGCAGGAGTTCTCCCCCTCCCTGCATCATGGCGCTGGTGCCCCGGGTCAGGATGTTGGGACCGGGTGCGTCCGGCCGCTGAGCGAAGGCAAGTCCCGCTGCCGCCAAGAAAGCTAGTAGAACGAATCGCCTCAATGTCCCTCCAATGGCTGCGTGCTAACGAGCGATGACCGGCGCGTCCGCCTTTCAAAGTCTGACGCGTGCTCCCATGCCTGTCAAGTATGTTGGCCGGCTGAAAGGCCGGGCCGCCTGACGGCATTGTGGATCAGAAGGTGGATTTGGTGGACGATGGAGGAAAGGATGACACGCCCTATGAGGCTACTGACTTTGGCGCCCCTGGCGCTTCTGGCATCGGCGGCGGACCTGCCCGTGCGCCAGGTGGTCCTATACAAGCACGGCGTCGGATACTTCGAGCGAGCCGGGCAGTTGCGACCCGGTGAGAACGCCCGGCTCGACTTTCGCCCCGCAGAGATGGACGATGTGCTCAAGTCCCTGACGCTTCAAGACATTTCGGGGGCCAAGATCGGCGGCGTACGGTACGACTCCAGCCAGCCGTTGGCCGAGCGCCTGGCCGACTTTCCCTTCCAGTTGGGGGAACAGCAGCCGGTCAGCTTCCTGCTGGACACGCTGAAGGGCGCCCGGATCGAAGTGCGGCTCGGGCCGGAGACGGTGGCTGGGGCGATTGTGGGCGCCCGCCAATCTCCGCCGTCAGTGCAGCAGGCCGAACGGGAGTGGCTGACCCTGATGCTGGACTCCGGGGAAATCCGGACATTCGACCTGGCGGCTGCCTCGGCCTTCCGGCTGGCCGACCCGCGATTACAGGAGCGCCTGAAGGAATACCTCGCGGCGGCGAGCGGGGCCCGCTCGCGCGAGGCGCGCAGCGTCTATATCGACTCGTCCGAGGCTCGCCAGCGGCAAATTGTCGCAAGCTACGTCATCCCCGTGCCGGTCTGGAAGTCGAGCTACCGGCTGATTGTGCCCGAGGGCGGCGGCGCGACGCTGGAAGGCTGGGCCATCGTCGATAACGTGACGGGGGAAGACTGGTCCAATGTCCGGCTTTCGGTGGTATCCGGCCGCCCCATTTCGTTCGTCTCGCGTTTGTACGAGCCGCGCTTTGTTCCGCGGCCCGAGGCGCAACTCCCCGAAGAGCGCGCGCAGGCCCCGGTGGTCCACCAGGGGGGCGTCGTGGGAGGCCTGGCCGGACCCGGAGCGTCCAGCTTGATGGCCGCGATGGAGAAAGACGAGGCCAAGGGGATGAACGAGCGGCTGGCGGGAGCGCGCCGGATGGATGCTTTTGTGGCGGGGGCGCCTCCGCCGGCGCCGCGGGAAATGACCAGCACCGTGGTCCCGGAAACCGAGGCCCGCGAACTCGGCGAGTTGTTCGAATACAGCTTCGCCGCCCCGGTGACGGTGCGGCGCGGAGAATCGGCGATGCTCCCGTTCCTCCAGCAGAAGATCGCCGCGCGGAAGCTCCTGATCTACACCGGGGGCGGATCGCAGAACCCGATGAACGCGGTCGAATTGACCAATGACACCGGCAAGACGTTGGACGGAGGGCCGCTCACGGTCTACGAGGCTTCGGCCTACGCGGGGGAGGCGCTCATGGAGACCGTGAAAACCTCCGACAAGAGGCTGGTCAGCTACGGGATCGATCTCGGTACCCGGATCACCTCGCAGCTCGAGTCCTCCAGCGGCGTCGTGCGCGAGGTCCATTTCCGGCGCGGAATCCTCCAAACCCGCCAGGCGGTGCGGGAGACGCGCACCTACACGATCCGGAACGTCGATTCCAAGCCGAAGGTGCTGGTGATCGAGCACCCGGTACGGCCCGGATTCCAGTTGACCGGTCTGAAAGCCGCCGAGACCACGGCCAACGCCTATCGGTTCGAAGTGAAGCTCGGCGCGGGCGCCGAGGAGAAGTTCCCGGTCACCGAAGAGCGCGTCTTCGACAGCACCTACGCCATCGCCAACCTGACCCCGGATCTGCTCACCAGCCACATCCAGAACAAGGTGCTCAGCGAAGCGGCGCGCGCCCAGTTGCAGAGAATCGCCGACCAGAAGCGGCAAATCGCCGAAACCGATGCGGCGATTTCCCGCGGGGACCGTGAGGTGTCGGACCTGGCCGCCGACCAGGGACGCTTGCGCCAGAACATCGACAGCCTGAACCGTGTTGCTGGGCAGCAGGAACTGGTGCAGCAGTACGCGCGCCAACTGGCGGCCCAGGAATCGCAACTGGCCGCCGCGCGCGACCGGCAGGCCGGGCTGCGGAAAAAGAAGGCTGCGCTAGAATCGGAACTCAACTCCCTGATCGAGAAGACCGAGTTTTGAAGATCGCGATTCTTGGCTTCGGCAACGTCGGACGGGCGCTGACGCTCCTGTTGGAGAGCCAGCGCCCGGCCTACCCGTTTGTGGTGACTGGAATCCACACCGCGCGGCACGGTACCGCCTACGACCCGGCGGGACTGCCCGCGCGGCCGGCCTTCGGAGCTTCGGCGGCGTCGACCGCCGAGTTCCTGGAACACGCCGCCGCCGGCGTCTTGGTCGAACTCACGCCCCTGGACCCGGTGGCAGGCGAACCGGCAACCACGCATATTCGCCAGGCTTTCGCGCGCGGGATGCATGTGGTCACCGCGAACAAGGGCCCCATCGCACATGCCTATGCGGAGCTTCGCGAGGAGGCCGCGAAAGCGGGCTCGGCGTTCCGTTTCGAATCGACTTGCATGGACGGCGCGCCAGTCTACAACATGATCCGTCACAACCTGCCGGCGGTGCGAATCCTCGGGTTTACAGGCGTTCTCAACTCGACCACGAAGATCGTCGTCGAGGCGATGCGGCACGGGCGCAGCATGGAGGACGGCATCGAAGAAGCGCGCCGCCTGGGGGTCACCGAAGCTGACGCGGCATTTGACATCGACGGGTGGGATTCGGCTGCGAAAACCGCGGCGCTGGCCAACGTGTTGATGGACGCCCATACGACGCCGCAGCAGGTCGACACGCGCGGCATCGGCCGCCTGACTCCCGAAAGGCTGGCCGATTTGGCGGCAAAGGGGAAGACCGTGTGCCTGGTCAGCCGCGCCAGGTTGACGCCCAAAGGGGCGCATCTTCGCGTCCGGGCGGAGGTACTGGACGAACACGACATCCTCGCCTCAGTCCGCGGCACCTCGAACCTGATCCTGTTCCACACCGACCTGATGGGAACCATCGGAACCGTGTCGATCTCGCCGGGAGTGGCCCAGACGGCGTACGGTGTATTCAGCGACCTGGTGGACATCTGGCGGGCCTCGCGCGCCGGCTGAAAACGCGCCCGGTCCACCCGAAGCTGGTCCAGCCTGCGTGATACACTGGCCTCAGGGATGGCCGGCGGATTTTCAGTGGGTGTACGCCGCTTCGTGTTGTGGGAATACACGCGAGGCAGTTGGCAGTACGATGTGATGGTCGGCCTGATCCTTGCGTTCATTTTCCTGGCTCCGGCCGATTGGTTCCGCGCTCATCCGCGGCCGGCGAGCGTCGTCATGATTGAGGGCCACGAGGGAAGCGATGTGTGGCTCGCCCCGGAATTGCTCGCCGCGGTTCCCGAAGGAAAGAAATTGGATCGAGCCACCCGCCTGGTACAGGACAAGTTTGGCAAGGGGACGGTGGTGGTGCGGGTGCTGCCGATCCTCGATCCTGAGGGCGAAACCACCGGCTACATGGTGCAAGTGCGCCCGTAACCCGAAAGACACTCACGCTATGCGCCCACTCCCGTTGATCCTAACGTTGGTCTGCCTGGTCGCCGCCAAGCCCGCTCCGGGTGCGACGTTGGATCAGGTCCTGGCGTCGATGGACAAGTCGTCGGCCTCGTTTCGTGACATGGCGGCGAAACTGACGCGCCAGGAACACACCGCCATCATCAACGACACCAGCGTGGAAACCGGCACCGTGGCCATGAAGCGCTCCGGTGGCCGCGACGTCCGGCTGAGGATCGAGTTTCTGGAGCCGGACCGCCGCACCGTGGTGTTCGAAAAGGCCACCGCGCGGGTCTACAACCCCAAGATTCAGACCGTTCACGTTTACGACCTCGGCAAGCAGCGCAACCTCGTCGACCAGTTTCTGCTGCTCGGCTTCGGCAGCAGCGCCGCCGATCTGAAAAAGAACTACTCGCTTAAGGTCGCCGGCGAAGAGACGGTGCTGGGCGAGCCCTCCACGCGCCTGGAGTTGGCGCCAAAGGACGCCGCGGTGAAGGAACATCTGAAACTCGCCGAACTGTGG
>CAZVIK010000095.1:0-14001 GCA_964627045.1 uncultured Solibacteraceae bacterium
CGCTTGCGGCAGCCATTGATGCGGCAGCCAGTTATAGCGATGTGTTTCCAGTGAGAGCATTCCTATTCGACGTCGACGGTGTGATCGTCGACTCCAACCCCGTCCACGTGCAAGTGTGGGGCGAGTATCTCCGGCGGCAGGGAATCGAGGCGGTGGAATCCCTGCCCGAGCGAATGTACGGGCGGCATAACGGGGAGATCGTGCGGGACCTGATCGGAGCCACCCTCCCGGACGCGGAGGTTTTCGCTCACGGCGCCGCCAAAGAGAGCCTGTACCGGGAGGTCATGCGGCCGCAACTGGCGCGGCGCCTGGTTCCCGGTCTGGCCGAATTCCTGGCGCGGCACGCGGGGCTCCCGATGGGAGTGGCCTCGAACGCCGAACCGGAGAATGTGGAGTTCGTGCTGCGGGAATCGGGCCTCGGCGGTTATTTCCGGGTGGTGGTGGACGGCCATCAGGTGGCCAACCCCAAGCCGCATCCGGAGATCTATGAGAAGGCCGCGGGGTTGTTGGGAATTCCGCCGCGGGAGTGCCTGGTGTTCGAGGATTCCGAGACCGGACTTCGGGCCGCACGCGCCGCGGGCGCCCGCGTGGTGGCCCTCCGCACGACGCACGAGGAGTTTCCCGGCGCGGACCTGGTGGTGGACGACTTCCGGTCCCCGGAGCTAGAGCCATGGATTGGCCGGTTGCTCAGGTGACCATCCCGGCGGCGTGGACGCCGCTCGGTGCGGTGGCCGCGCTGGCGGCCGTTTTGGTGGCGGGCTGGATCTCCGAGCGGCGGCACACGGCCAAGCGCCGCGTCCTGCGGCGGCTCTACCAGTTGGGCGAACGTGTGATATCCGAACGATCTTCCGCGGAAGGTTTGCGGCTGTTGGAATCCGCGCTTCCGGAGTTGTTGGGGATCGACGATTTACGGGTGTACCTGGCAGACGGGAACACCCGCTCCCTGGCCTACGTGGACCGCGCCGGGGCGGACCTGGGGACGCCGCTGACGCTGGCCGTCGAGCACGAGAGCTTCCGGCTCAACCACGCGGAGCTGTGCCTTCGGAACCGCAGCCTTTTAGCGGTACCGGACTCCCGCCGCAGCCCCCTGTTCGAGGGAGCGCAGGCCGGAGACACGCCTCGTTCGATGTTGTTCATCCCGATGTCGGCGTTGGACGAGCCGCTCGGCGTGTTCACGGTCGGCGACACCCGGCGGGCCAGGGCCTTCGACGAGGACGAGCGGGCGGTGTTGCAGCATCTGGCCAATCAACTCGCCATCAGCATACGGCTGAGGGAACAGGGTTCGCTGCGTGCGCGGACCGCGGGATCTGAACGGCTGGAGGCGCTGTGCCAGTTGGGAAGCGTCGCCGCCGGCGAAGTGAGAGGGACGCTGGAGGCGTTGGCCGGACCGGTCGAGTCGGCGCGGGTGTCGCTGGAGAGGCTTCAGAGGTTCACAAGACTGCACCGGGAGTCCGAGAGCCTCACCGACGCCGCGGCAGTGATGCGCTCGCTCGTTGAGGAGCGGGCGGGGGGTGGCCAGACCCGGGGTTTCCAGGTGGAATACGCCGCAGGCGAGGAGCCGCTGGTGGTCGCCTCTCCTGGCGACATCTTGCGGCTGGTCTTTTCGAGCCTGCTTTGGCACGCCGAAACACGGCTGGCGCGGGGCGGGGAGGGGACTCTGACGATCCGGACGCTCCGCCTGGCTTCCACGGCGCAGATCGACATGACCTGGGCCGGCGTGGCCGGGGAGACGCCCGACGCCGATCCTTTGGACAACACGGAAAGTCCGAATGTCGAGGTGGCGAGTCTCGCGGTTTGCCGCGCCTTGGTGACCGTCCTCGGTGGCCGGATGCGGATCGCCGCTTGCGAAAGCGGGGCCCGGCTGGAGATCGACTTGCCGCTCACCCAGCGCGGCCTGCTCGACGCTGCCGGCGCACCGGAGGCGCGCGAGGGCGCGGCATCGCCGTTGACCGCGTTAATCGTAGAACCCGATGCGGCGGCGTCGCGGCCGCTGGTGGCGGCCTTGGCCGAAATGGGGCATCGCGCCATCCCCGTGGCGACGGCCGACGAGGCGATCGATCTTGCCAAACGGATGGAGTTCCAGGCGCTTTTTTGTTCGGTCCGGGTGCCGGGCGCGGCCTGGCAGGACTGCTTCCAGGATACGCGGAACCGGGTTGGGGCGTTCGTCCTGCTGACGCCAGGCCACGACCCCGCCATGGAGGCGGCCCTGGCCGGGGGAGAGGCCATGGTCCTGGCGCTTCCGTTCCAGCGGCCGCAGCTCATCGCGGTCCTGGCGGCGATCCAAGCGCGGGTGACGGCGGCCAAAAGGTAGAATCGAAGTAGAGCCTATGCAACGTCTCGTCGTGGCACTCCTGCTGGTGTTTTTGGCCGTGGTGTTCGCCGCCGACCGGAAGTACGAGGGCCCCCGGCCGCCGAAACCCGACGTGCCCTACCTGGTGCATGCCGACAACCTGTTGGAGCCGGAGATACGGGAGGCGAAAACGGAGGAGCGGGGCAACCAGACGACGCACTGGATCGCCGGAACGAGCGCGCCGGTCCGCACGCCGTTGGCCGAACCGATCTTCCTGATCGATGCGCAGAAGCTCTCCGCCGATAAGATAGAGCTCTACCGGTTCGAAGTAAGGAACGGGCGCCGGCAGGTGGTCTTCTCGAAGAACCCGAACAAGAACGACTCCCGGCCGATGCGGCTGAAGGTGACGCAGGTGGAGGGCAAACTTTACCGCGTCGAGGCCAACGAAGCGCTGGAAAACGGCGAGTACGCCCTGACGCCGGACGGCTCAGACCAGGTATTCGCGTTCCAGGTATACTGACGGCTTCGTGCTCCGCCGGGTCTTCAGCGCCTTTCACTCCCGCGACTTCCGTGTGATGTGGGTGGGGGCCTGCACGTCCAGCATCGGGACGTGGATGCAGAAACTGGCCCAAAGCTGGCTGGTGTTGCAAATCTCGGGCTCGCCGTTCCTGTTGGGGCTGGACGCGTTTCTGGGGGAGATCCCGATCTTCCTGTTTTCCCTGGTGGGCGGCGTCATCGCCGACCGCTACGACCGGCGCAAGCTCCTGGTCGCTTCACAAGTGGTCCAGATGTCGTGCGCGTTCCTGCTGGCCGCGCTGATCGGTTTTGGCAAGGTGCAGGTCTGGCACATTCTGACGTTGTCTTTTGTCGTGGGACTGGCACAGGCGTTCGGCGGGCCGGCCTACCAGGCGCTGTTGCCGACGCTGGTTGACCGGAAGCACCTGTCGAACGCGATCGCGCTGAACTCCATCCAGTTCAACCTGGCGAGGATCATCGGTCCGGTGCTCGGAGGGCTGGCGCTGACCAACCTCGGCGCAGCGTGGTGTTTCGGCCTGAACGGGGCGTCGTTTTTGGCCGTGATCGCCACTCTGCTCGTCGTCAAGGCGAGGTTCGTCCCCGCGCCGAGCCAAGAGTCGATTCTGACCGGTCTGAAACAGGGTTTGCTGTACATCCACGTGCGGCCGGCGATGCGTCCCCTGATCGCCCTGGCTTTCGGGCTCACGGTGCTGGCGATGCCGCTGGTGACATTCCTGCCGGTCTTCGCCAAGGACGTCTTCCACCAGGGGGCGGCCGCCTACACGGTGCTGCTGGCGACCTCGGGAGCGGGTTCGGTGGCGGGCGCGCTGGCGGTGGCGGCGCTGGGACACACGCCCCACCAGGGGCGCCTGGCGCTCGGGTTTCTGACGGCACTGGGGGGATTGACGGCAGCCTTCGCCATATCGAAGTTTCTTCCGGCGAGTTGTGTGGCGCTGTTCCTGGCCAGTGCGGCGATGATGGCGGTGTTCGCGCTGTTGACCTCGCTGATGCAAGCGCTGGTCACCGACGAGATGCGCGGCCGGGTGATGAGCGTGTATAACGTCGCGTTTCGGGGGGGCATGCCGATCGGGAGTCTGGTTGCCGGAAGCCTGATCCCGGTCTTCTCGGCGCCGCTGGTGCTGGCGGTGAACGGCGTGTTGATCGTGGCGGTGGGGATTTACTTTCTGTTTGTGCACCGGCGAATCGCGTCTCTGTAGAATTAGGTCATGAGGCTCGTGTGGCTGGCGTTTCTGGCCGTTTCCCTGGCGGCGGCGGACGCGGATCTCCGAGGCGCCCGGGACCGGCAGGACAAAGAAGCGCTCCAGTCGGCGGCTGGCGCACTTTCGGCTACGGCGCAGAAGAACCCGAATGATGCGGCGGCCCAGTACCGGCTGGCGGAAGCCCAATCTCTGCTGGCGGAGGTGGCACAGGAACTCGGCGATAAGGCCCTGGCGGGACAGGCCGCCGAAGCGGGCATTCGAGCGGCCGAACGCGCGGTGGCGCTGCGGGGGCAAATGGCCGAACACCACCGGATGCTGGGAAACTTGTGTGGCCAGGTGATTCCCGCCAACGTTCTTCTGGCGGCGCGTTACGGGCGGTGCGCCCTCGAGTCCATCAAAAAAGCGATTGAACTCGATCCGAAGTTCGCGGCGGCGTACCTGAGCCGGGGGGTCGGGAACTACTACCTGCCGAAGGCCTTTGGAGGCGGGATCGACCTGGCGGTCGCCGACCTGCGCCGGGCGATCGAACTGGACCCGAAGCTGGCCGAGGCTCACCTCTGGCTGGGGATCGCGTTGCGCCGCCAGAATAAGAACAAGGAGGCGCGGGCCGCCATCGAACGTTCGCTGGCGTTGAATCCCGCGCGAGTCTGGGCGAAGCAGCAATTGGCCAAGACGCCGGCCGAATAGGAGAGACGACGAGCGTGCCGCCAATGCCCGAGCGGATGCAGATCGCAGTGGCCATCGCGGCCTTCACGTTGTTTGGGTTCTTCCTGTTCCCTGGGCATACCTATCTCCAGTCCGACACGCAAATCTACGCGCCGATGCTGGAGAGGCGCCTGGACCCGGGACTCTTGCAGAACGATTTCATGGTGGAGCGCCCGCACATGGCCTTCACCATTTACGACGAACTGGCCGTCGGGCTGCGCAAGGTGACGGGATTGGGCTACCGCGAAATCCTGGCCGGGTTGCAATTGGCGTTCCGCACGCTCGGCATCCTGGGTGTTTTCCTGATCGTGAGTTCCTTCGGATTGGGGACGCGGATGTCGCTGGTGGCGACGGCAATGTTCTCGCTGGGGGCGACGATCTGGGGGCCGACGGTGCTGACCTTCGAGTACGAGCCGATCCCGCGGGCGTTCGCCCTGGCCTTGATCTTTCTGGCGATCGGCCTGGAGGCGCGGGGGTGGCCGTTGGCCGCCGGAGCCGCCGCGGCTGCGGCGCTGTTGCTCCATGGGACCACGACGATCCCGTACTGGATCTGCTACGTCTTGCTGGTGCTGTGGCCGGCCGAGCCGTCGGTGCGCCGGCACCGGCTGCTGGGCTTGGCGCCGCTCGGGGCGGTTGTGGCGGTGCTGGCGGGGCTCTCACTGGCGCAGCCGGACCGGACGCAGCCTTTGATGCACTTCACCGCGCTGGCGCCGTGGTGGGAACAGGTGCTGCGGCTACGCGCGCCCTATGTCTGGCTGTCGCTGTGGGAAACGCGCTGGTATTGGCACTACGCGATCCTCGCCGCCGTCTGCGCCGCGGGGATCTGGAGGCTGCGGAAATGGGAGAATGCCGATCTGCGCTTCTTCCTGGTGGGCCTGCCGGCGCTGGGAATCCTCAGCTTGCCGTTTTCGCTCGTTTTGCTGGAGGCGGCGAAGTCTTCGCTGGCGCCGCAGTTGCAGCCGATGCGGACGCTGCTCTTCGTGACGGCGGTGGCGAGCCTGGTGAGCCTGGTGGCCGGGATCCGTGCGGCGCAGCACAGCCGGTGGGGCGAGGCGATGGCGTGGCTGGCAGCGGCAGCGGCCATCCCGACGGGAAACGCGATTCAGGCGCTGCTGTTGCCGGACCTGGGGGATTTTCTGGTATGGCGGCGGTTGTTCCTGGTGATTTACGTGGCGGGTGGGATCGCGGTGGCGGCATGGTGCGACGCGCACGGGCACCGGCGGCGCACCCAGGCGTGGCTTGCCATGCTGGTCTTACCGTTCGTGCTGTATCCGATCGCGGGAGGGGTGGTGAACTACACCGTTCTGCACACCGCCGAACTGGACGGGCTGTGCCGTTGGGCGCGCACTTCCACCCCCAAGGAGGCCGTGTTCCTTTTCCCCGACGCCAAGCGCGATCTGTACCCGGGTGTATTCCGGGCCGAGGCGTTGCGCGCGGTGTACGTGGACTGGAAATCGGGCGGACAGGCGAATTACCAGCAAGACGTCGCGGCCGAATGGTGGAAGCGTTGGCAGGCGATCCGCCCGGACCGCTACAAGCCGCGCGATCCCCGGGCATGGGCCGGGTTCGGCATCGATTACGTCGTCCTGCGCGCCGAGAACCGCCGCGACGCGCCGCCGCCGGTCTTCGAGAACGCTTCCTACGCGGTGTACCGGGTCCGTTGACGCCGCGGCATGGGGACGGCTCCGCACGGCCCCGGCGAGTTGACGCAGAATGGAAGTATGCGACGTCGCGCGGCGGCTCTGTTGCTGGCGGTAGCGGTAACCATGCTGGGACAGGCGGCGCTCTCCATCGAGCAACTGGTCTCCTTCGTCCGGTCGTCGATCCAGTTGAAGCACCCGGACCGGCAGGTGGCCGACTATATCCGCAAGGTGAAGCTGCGGAACCGGCTGGGCGACGAGGTGATCGTCGACCTCGAGTCGGCGGGGGCCGGCCCGCGCACGATGGAGGCGCTCCGCGCGCTGCAGGAGGCCTCCAGGACGCTGCCCGACGCGGCAAGGGAGGCGCCCAAGCCCGCGCCGCTGGAGATCCCGCCGCCAAGCGAGGCCGAATGGCGCAAGGTGGTCGAGGCCACGCGCGAGTACGCGTTGAATTACACGCGGCAGTTGCCGGATTTCATCTGTACTCAGGTGACCCGGCGCTACCTTGACCCCTCCGGGATGGAGTTCTGGCAGGCGGCCGACACGCTGACGGCGAGGCTCAGCTATTTCGAACAGCAGGAAGACTATAAGCTGATGCTGGTGAACGGCCGCTACACGGAGACGGACTACCGGGCCGTGGGCGGGGCGGTGTCGTCGGGCGAGTTTGGCAGCCTGCTGCGCGAGATCTTCGAGAAATCGTCGGAGGCCGAGTTCGCCTGGGAGCGATGGGCGACGCTGCGCGGACGCCGGATGTACGTGCTGCGCTACCGGATCGAACAGCCGCGCTCGAAATGGTCGATCGAGTACGAGAAGACGATGCGGATCACCGTCGGCTACCGCGGGCTGGTGTTCGTGGATGCGGAGACAGGCATGGTGGCCAGGGTGACGCTGGAGGCCGAAGACATCCCCCCCTCTTTCCCCATACAGCAGGTCAGCAGTACATTGGATTACGATCTGGCCGAGATCGGCGAGCAGAAGTACACGCTGCCGCTGCGGGCCGTGATGCGGATGCGGGAAGGAAGGGCGTTGTTTAAGAATGAGGTGGAGTTCCGGCTGTACCGGAAGTTCTCGGCCGAAGCCACCATCAGTTTCGATACGCCCGAACCGCTGCCGGAAGAACAGGTGACCGAGCAGCCGGCAAGACCTTGAGAGGACGAAAGCACATGTACTGGTTGGGTGTGGATATTGGAACCGGCGGCACGCGCGCGCTGCTGGTCAATGAGAAGGGCGAAGTGAAGGCGGGCTTCACCGCCGCGCACGAGGACATGCGCATGGAGCGCCCCTTGTGGGCCGAACAGCGCCCCGAGGATTGGTGGCAGGCCGCGCAAAAGGCGATCCGTGGTGCACTCGCCGAGGCCAAGATCGACGGCAGCAAGGTGAAGGGCGTCGGGCTCTCCGGCCAGATGCACGGGCTGGTGCTGCTGGACGAGGCCGGCAAGGTGATCCGACCGGCGCTGATCTGGTGCGACCAGCGCAGCCAGCCGCAGGTGGACCGCATCAACCAGATCGTGGGCAAGGACAACATCCTGAGCTACATCGCCAACCCGGTGCTGACGGGATTCACGCTGCCGAAGTTGCTGTGGGTGCGGGACAACGACCCGCAGTCGTTCGCGCGCACGCGGCAAGTACTGCTGCCCAAGGACTACATCCGCTACGAGCTATCCGGCGAATACGCGACCGAAGTCTCGGATGCCTCCGGTACGGCGCTATTCGACGTGGTGCTGCGGAGATGGTCGCACCAGATGCTCGACAAGCTGAAACTGGACCGTGCGTGGCTGCCAAGGGTCTACGAATCGAGCGATGTTACCGGCCAGGTGTCGGCGCGCGCGGCCGAGTTGACCGGGTTGGCCGAAGGCACGCCCATCGTAGGCGGCGGCGGTGACCAGGCGGCCAGCGCCGTGGGCAACGGAATCGTGGAACCGGGCGCGGTGTCTTGCACCCTGGGTACGTCGGGTGTGGTGTTCGCGCACATGGAGCGGGCCAGTTACGATCCCGCCGGGCGCGTCCACTCCTTCTGCCACGCGGTGAAGGGCGCCTGGCACGTGATGGGCGTGACCCAGGGCGCGGGACTGAGCCTCCAGTGGTTCCGCAATCAGATGGCGCCGGGAGCGTCCTACGACGATCTGACGGCCGAAGCGGCCAAGGCGCAACCCGGCTCGCAAGGGCTCTACTGGCTGCCGTACCTGATGGGCGAGCGCACCCCGCACCTGGATTCGACGGCGCGCGGGGGATGGATCGGCATCACGGCCAAGCACACACGGGCGGATCTGATCCGGTCGTTGCTCGAGGGTGTCAGCTACAGCCAGAAGGATTGCCTGGACATCATCGACCAGTTGGGTGTGCCGGTGAATTCGGTGCGTCTATCCGGCGGCGGGGCGAAGAGCGCGTTCTGGCGTCAGTTGTTCGCCGATATCTTCGGGAAGCGTGTGGTCGCGCTGGCCTCGCAGGAGGGGTCGGCCTACGGCGCGGCGTTGCTGGCGACGGTGGGAACGGGCGCCTACGCGTCGGTGCCCGAAGTCTGCCGCGCGGTGATCAAAGAGGTGGACTCGGTGGCGCCGCGCCCGCACGAATCGCAGCTTTACCGGCGTGGGCACGAAGTGTACCGCTCGCTGTATCCGACGCTGAAACCGGTCTACGGCCTGATGTAGCCGGATGCCGCCGCTGGGGTTGCCGGGTCTTCATGCGGACACGAGTGAGGCGCCTTCTCTGAATCCGTGAGCACCAGTGTATCCCGAGGCCCGAATCGGACCTGCACGAGAGATCCGGGCTAGAATGGGATGCTATGAGAACGCTTGCATTGTTGCTCCTGCTGGTGATTCCGGCCGTTTCCGCCACCGTAACGGTGGACGCGTCCAAGACGGGCGAGCCGATTTCGAAGTACATCTACGGGCAGTTCATCGAACACCTGGGGCGGTGCATCTACGGCGGATTGTGGTCGGAAATGCTGGAGGACCGCAAGTTCTACTACCCGGTGAACGGCGAGGCGCCCGCCTGGGAGATGTTCAAGCCCGGGAACCGGTCCTACGACGGCGAGGGACATCCCTACGAGTTGCTGGTTCGGTCGCCTTGGATGATCGTCGGGCCGAAGAGCGGGGTGCGCATGGTGAAGGCGGACGCCTATGTGGGCGAACACACGCCGGAGATTGCGCTGCCCGGCAAGGCGCAGCCGGCGGGGTTGCAGCAGGAGCGCCTGGCGCTGATCGCCGGCAAGGAGTATGTGGGCCGCGTGGTGCTTTCGGGTGCGGCGACGGCGGGGCCGGTGGAGGTGAGCCTGGTGTGGGGCGGCGGGGCCACCATGCGGCAGACCGTCACGATTCCCAAGATTGGCGGCGCTTACGCGAAGTTCCCGCTGCGGTTCCGCGCGGGCGGCTCGACCGATAACGGGCGGCTGGAGATCGTGGCGCGCGGCGAGGGGACGTTCCGGGTCGGAACGGTCTCACTAATGCCGGCCGACAACATCTACGGCTGGAGGTCCGATACTCTCGCCTTGCTCAAGGAACTGGATGCGCCGGTCTACCGCTGGCCCGGCGGCAATTTCGTCAGCGGCTACGACTGGAAGGACGGCCTGGGCGACCCCGACAAACGGCCGCCGCGCAAGAACCCGGCCTGGAAGGGGATCGAGCATAACGACGTCGGCATCCATGAGTTCATGGCGTTGATGCGCGAGATCCGCTCCGAGCCCTACATTGCCATCAACACCGGGCTGGCGGGAGAAACGGCGGCGGCGGAGGAAGTGGAGTACCTGAACGGCGCGGCGACAACGCCGATGGGCAAGCTGCGCGCCGCCAACGGACATCCGCTGCCCTACGGGGTGAAGTGGTTCGCCGTAGGCAATGAGATGTACGGCGACTGGCAGCTTGGCAACATCCCCCTGGAAGAGTACGTAAAGAAACACAACCGCGTGGTGGACGCCATGCGCAAAGTGGACCCGTCGATACGGCCGGTGGCGGTGGGCAGCATGGGCCGTTGGAGCGAGATGATGCTGGCGCAGTGTTCCGCGCACATGGACCTGATCAGCGAACACCTATACTGGCAGAACCGCGCGGACCTGGCGGCGCACATCGCGCAGCCGGTGGAACAGATTCGCAAGGTAGCCGCGGCGCACCGGGACTACCGGCGCAAGTTGCCGGCACTGACCGGCAAAGACATTCGCATCGCCATGGACGAGTGGAACTATTGGTACGGCCCGAACGAATTCGGCGAACTGGGCGTGCGCTACTTTGTGCAGGACGGGCTGGGAATCGCCGCGGGATTGCACGAGTTCTTCCGCAACTCCGACATCTACTTCATGGCCAACTACGCGCAAACGGTGAATGTGATCGGCGCGATCAAGACGACGCCAACCCACGCGGAGTTGGAGACGACCGGACTCGTGCTGAAGTTGTACCGGCAGCGGTTCGGCGAGATCCCGGTGGAGGTGAGCGGTGCGCCCGCGCCGCTGGACGTCTCGGCGGCATGGAATTCAGCGAAGACAGCGCTCACCGTGGCGGTGGTGAATCCAAGCGAACAGGCGGCGGCGTTCGGCCTGGCGCTGAAGGGGGCGCAACTGGCGGGTCCCGGGATGAGTTGGGTGATCGCCGGAAAGGACCGCATGTCGCACAACGATCCCGGACGCCCGCGCGAGGTGGATATCAGGCAGGAGCCATACACGGGCTCCGGCGAGTTGCGGGTGCCGCCGCTGAGCGTGGCCGTATTCGAGTTGCCGGTCAAATAGCCGGGCGGCCGGCCGGGTGGGTGTGCCCGGTCAGGCCCACGCTTCGTCTATCGCTGGCGGGCCGGTCGGGCGCTCGTTGAGGTCTACCAGCACACGAAGCCGCCATCCACCAACAGGTTCACGCCGGTGCAGAACGACGAGGCCTGACTGGCGAGGAACACGGCCGGGCCGACCATCTCGTCCACGCCGGCGATGCGCGCCACGGGCGTGTCCGCCGCGAACGCCTTGAGCTGCTCGGCCACCTCGGGGCGCTTGTTCATGGGCGTGAGCGTGTAGCCGGGGCTGATGGCGTTCACGCGAATCCCGCGGCCGCTCCACTCCATGGCGAGGCTCTTGGTCAGGTGAATCACCGCGGCTTTCGAGCTGTTGTAGTGCGCCTGAAGGAGGCCGCGGTTAACGATGACGCCGGACATGGAGGCGATATTGATGATGGAGCCGCGCGTGCGGGGCAGCATCACGCGGGCCTCGGCCTGGCACGACAAAAAGACCCCGGTGACGTTCACCTCCATCAAGTGCCGCCACTGTTCGAGCGGCATCTGTTCGGCCGCGGTTGCATTGGCGATACCGGCGCAGTTGATGGCGACCTCCAGCGAGGCGAGTTCCGACGATACGCGGGCCATGGCGGCCTCAAGATCGGCGGGGTTTACCACATTGCCGGTCAGCCGGAGCGCTTTCCGCCCCAGGCGCTGGATTTGACCGACCGTCTCGTCCAGCCCCGCGCTGGAGGGCAAGTCGAAGCAGGCGACATCGGCACCGGCCTGCGCCAGCCCGACGGCCATGGCCTGCCCGATGCCGCTGCCGGCGCCGGTCACGAAGGCATTCTGATGATCCAACCGGAACCAATCCATATGAAATGTCATTTACAATCTCCCTGTGTCCTCTTTCGTCGCGATCGCCCACCGGCGGTTTCTACGTTGTGGCAAGCTCCATGACCGAAACGCTGTTGGCGGCATCCCGCGTCAAGATGCCGCGTTGCCTGCCCCTGCTGAGCACCATCACGCGATGCGACATTCCCAACACTTCCTCCAAGTCAGAGCTTACGATGATTACGGCCATGCCGGACTTGGCAAGATCCACGATCGCCGAGTAAAGTTCGAACCGCGCGCCCACGTCGATGCCACGGGTGGGTTCGTCCAGGATGATCACCTTCGGACGGCGCGAAACCCACTTGGCGACCGCCACCTTCTGCTGATTTCCGCCGGAAAGCTCGGCGACACGCTGGTCGGGGCGGCCCTTCACGCCGAACGCGCCGATGGCCTCGCGGGCGAAGCCGGCGACCCGTTGCGGGGCAACCCAGCCCCACCGGGCGACCCGCTCCGGATTGGTCAACGCGAGGTTCTCGGCGATGGTCTGGCTCAGTATCAATCCTTGTGTCTTGCGATCCTCGGGGACCATGACAATCCCGGCTCGCACCGCGTCGGCAGGGTTGCGGACCGGCGTTTTCCGCCCGCCGATGTGGATCTCGCCCGAACTTGCCGGGGCCGCACCGGCAATCGCCCGGACGACCTCCGAACGGCCCGCGCCCACGATTCCCGCAATGCCGAAGACCTCGCCCGCACGGACGTTGAAGCTGACTTCGCGAAACGCCCCGACCGAAGAGCAAAGCTTCTCGATACGGAGAACTTCTTGCGGGGACGGCTCGGGCAGATCCGGAAAGAGACGTTCGATCTTGCGTCCGACCATCTCCTCGACCAGTGTCCGCACGGGGACGCTGGCCGAGTCATGCAACGCGACGAGTTGCCCGTCGCGAAGGACGGCGATTCGATCCGCGATCCGGGCGATCTCGTCCAGACGATGGCTGATATAGATGAAGGAGACGCCCTCGCTGCGCAGCCTGCGAATCTGTTCAAACAGCAGCCCGGCTTCCTCGCCGCCGAGGGCTGCGGTGGGCTCGTCCAGCAGGAGCAGACGCGCCTTCGCGGTCAGCGCCCTGGCGATTTCGACCTGCTGTTGGGCGGCCACCGAAAGCTCGGAGACGCGCCGGGTCGCGGGCACGCGCATCCCCAGGCGGCGAAGTTCCACCTCGGCGAGACGCCGCATGGCGGCGCGGTCCACGAATCCTCCCCAACGCCTGGGGAGCCGGCCCACGAAGACGTTTTCCGCGATTGACAACTGCGGCAAGAGGCGCATCTCCTGGTGGATTAGAGAGACCCGTGCGGCCATGGCGTCCCGCGGCGAGGACGGCGCGTAGGGCGCCCCATTCCACGTCATCGATCCGGCGTCCGGGCGCATCGATCCGGCGATGATGCCGGCCAAAGTGGACTTGCCGGCGCCGTTCTCCCCCAGCAGCGCCAGGACTTCGCCCGGCATCACGTCGAGGGTGACGTTCTGGACGGCCGGGACGCCGGAGAAGCGCTTGGTCACACCGCGCACGAGGAGGCCGCCGGTGCCGGTCATGGTGTCGATGCCCTCATCTTCCGCCGCCAGGGTTCCAAAGTCCCCTTAAGGATGCGCCGCGATGAAGCGGTCCACGTTCTGCCGGGTGGTCAACTCGGCATCCATCAGCGTGGCCGTGGGCAGCTTTTTGCCTGCCAGAGCGTCCAGCACCGACTGGAAGGCCAAACGTCCCATGGCCTGGACTTTCTGGGTCATAGTAGCGTCAAGCCCCCCGTTTCTGATGACCTTCAAGGCGGCGGTGTCCCCATCGAAGCCCACCGATAGCACACGGCGGCCGAGGTTGGCGACTCTGGCGGCGCGGGCTGCGGAAATCGCCATCGTGTCGCACTCGCCGAAGAAGACCGTGATGTCCGGACGGCGTTGCAACATGTCCTGCGCGACGGTGAACGCCTTGTCTGCGTCCCAATCGGCGGCCTGGTCGGCCACGATCTCCATTCCGGGAGCGGCCTTCATGGCCTCCAGAAACCCTTTGGACCGCTCCACTTCCGGGGTGGTTCCCATCTGGCCGCGGATGATCGC
>CAZVIK010000096.1:0-13943 GCA_964627045.1 uncultured Solibacteraceae bacterium
GCCACGATTTTGGCGTTGGGGAAGTGCTTACGCACCAGGGCGCGGTAGCTGCTGGCCAGGTCCATGCACACCACCCGCACCTCGGCCTTACCCTCCAGGCGCTGGAAATAGGCCTCCAGAGCGGCCTCTGACCGGCCCAGGACCACGTCGTAGACCTTGTGGTGGCGCCGGTCGCACAGGGTGGTGGCATAGCCTTGTCGGCGAGTGAAGAAGTGCTCGTCGATGCCCAGCACCGGCGTGCAACGTGGCGGATGCCACTCCCGGAACTGGCGTTGCAGCCCACGTCGAAAGTAGCGTTCCACGGTGGCCGCCCCGATGCCTTCCCGGCGCGCCAGGCGGCTGCGGTTGATGCCATCCAGGTGCTGCTGATAGATGGCCTTCTGAAACGCCTCGCTGGCCCGCTGGCAGCGCCGGATGCCGGGCAGGGGCTGACGGGCATGACGCCCACAGGCCAGGCACTGATTCTTGGGCGCCTGGATCTCCAGCCGGCTAGGGCGCAACCCCCAGTTCTCGTGCCGCACGCTGCGCCGAAACCAGCCCTTGCTGCGCAACCGGCTGCTCCCGCAATGCGCGCAGAATCTCGGCCCGGTATACCGGGCCGAGATTCGCAGCACTCCATCTCTCCTCTGAATCTCGCTAATCCGAAAGTCGGGCAGGCCTATAAGGATCTCTGATTCGGTCAAAACGTTTCTCCCAAGATTGTTTTTACCAATCTGGGATCACGGCCTGCCCCCGTTTCTGATCAAGAGCCGATTTTTCCCCGTTTTCCGGAGCTTGGGCCTCGATCCCTGCCGGGTTCCGATGCCCAACCCCCAGTCCGCGTCAGCTCTCACCGGCTGCCATACGCTCCCTCGACGGCCGCACTCCGTCCAGAAGGTGCGCGGCGACTTCTCGCCCCCGCGCATAGGCCGCCCGGTATTCTTCCTTCCGCTCGGCGCGCGACAGGCCGTGGCCTGACCGCTGCAACGTAACAATGGACTTGCCGACCACGAACGTCCCGGCATAGGCGACGGCCACTTTAGGCGCCAGGCCCGCTCCTGCGGGCACCTTGCCCACCAGTTGTCGTGCCAGCGCCCGCCACCCGAAGGCGGACGCTACGATGGACGCTATCTCCGCCTTCTGCGCGCCGTAGCCCACCTCGCGGCCCGAGGCCGCCGCCAGCAGAAACGCCATTCGAACCTGGTTCGCCGTGAGAATGGCGGTGTCCGAGGCGAATTCGCCTACAGCCCAGGGGAGAGACACGACCGAAGGAACGACGTTCGGCAGCGCGGTCGCCAGCGCGAACAGGGCGTTCTCTTTCGAGAATCGCCGGACGATGCGGCGGTACGCTTCACGCCGGAACGGTGGGAACAGACGCGCGAGCGGCAGTTCCAGATCGGCGTGTTCTCGCAGGATGAGCGCAACGGTTTCCCCGGGAGCGTCGAAGCGGAAATCGTAGGTTCCCCGGCGCGGAGGCAGGGCCTCATCCTGGATCTCGACATCAAAGTACGGCGGTGCCCCGGGAACGTCCGCGTGAAAGACGTGCCGTAGCGCCCGAAGCCGCTCGGGGTCGGGCATTCCCATCGGGGCCAAAAAGGCTTCCATGGAGCCGTATCGTTCCGGGCGTGCCGCCGTGAGTCCGACCAGAACCGTGCGTTCGGCTTCGGCTTGGACGCCACGAGGGTTCAGGTGCGCCAGCGCCCTTCGCACGCTTTTTACACTGCTCGCAATCATGGCAGCCCTCACTCCTCATGGTTGCACGGCGCGGCCAAAGGCTCAATAGCCGCCAGGGCTCGTCGATTGATAGGCGCAATAGCTGCGGCCATCGTGGCAACTGACGACGTCGTCGCCAAGTGCCCCGCGGGGGGATTGGGGGGTGAATCCGCTGGGTCCGGTCGCAATCGCAACAACACCACCGCCTGGGGATTGCCCTGATCCTTGCCTTCGCGTCATGCGCCCATTGGACACTGGCGGAACGGCCCACGCGCCACACCCCCGCTGCCCCCGCGCCCGCGACCGCACGCGCAGCGGCCTACTCCGGCACTGTGCGAAACACGGCGATCGCTTCGATCTCGATCAGCAGATCCGGCCGGCACAAAATCGCCTGAATGCCGGTGGAGGCGGGCAACGGGTCCAGTTCCTGCGACTGGTAGAACGCCGTCCGCTCCTCATTGAAGGCCTCGTAGTCGCGCTCGATGTCGCGCAGGTAACAGGTGGTGCGGACGATGTCTTTCCAACTGGCGCCTTCGGCCTTCAACAGCGCTGTGATGTTGGCAAACGTCCGCCGGGTCTGCGCGCGAAAGTCACCCACGTGCAGAGTCTCGCCGTCTGGCCCTATGCTGGCCGTTCCGGAAATCAGCAGGACGGCAACATTTCCGAAATCCAGCCGCAGGCCCCGGGAAAACGAACTCGGCTTGGCGTAATTGTACGCCTCGTTTAGGGCCCGGAGCGCGCTGATAGGCTTCTTCTCAATCGATTGGGCGCGCGCCACCTCTTCGAATGCACTGGCGAGTTCCATCCAACCTCGTTTCTCCCTTCTCCCCTAGCGCAATTTTAGCACCCAGGGCCGAGGCTTCCGCCACAAGAACTGGGGGAGCGCAAGGAGTCTCAGGCCGGATTGGACGCGTCGCCGCTTAGGCCCGGCGTGCCTTCTCGGCCTCTTGCGGGTCTTCTTCCGGCCGGCGGTCTTTTTCCGAAAAAAGCCTTGCCACGCCGGGCGCGGTGGAAGGTGACCGCGAACCGGTGCGCCTCGTCGCGGACCGTTTGTACCAGATGGAGCACCGGCGAGAAACGGTCCAGCTTGACGGGTTCGGTTTCCTGGCCTAGCACGTAGATCCACTCCTCGCGCTTAGCGATGGACGCAAGCGGTTGATTGATCACGCCGAGCGACTCCAGGGCCGCCGCCGCCGCGTGCAACTGCCCGAGGCCGCCGTCCACCAGCACAAGCCCCGGCATCGCTCCGCCTTCGTTCTGCACGCGGGTGTATCGGCGCGCGATGACCTCGCGCATGGAGGCGAAATCGTCCACTCCGTCCACGGTCCGGATGATGAACTTGCGGTAGCCGGATTTCTTCATGCGCCCGGCCTCCCACACCACCATGCTGGCCACGGTCTCCTCGCCCTGCGTGTGGGAGATGTCGAAGCACTCGATGCGGGTGGGCGGCTCGTCGAGGCCGAGCGCATCTTGGAGCGCTTCCTGGATGGCCTTGTCCGATGGCTTTCGCACCCGGAAACGCGACTCGAAGCTGTGGCGCGCGTTCGTCTCGGCCAGTGCCAGCATGGCCTTTTTCGGGCCGCGCTGCGGGGTGTGGATCTCGGTCTTCCGGCCGCGGCGTTCGGTGAGCAATTGTTCCAGCGCTTCGCTGCCTTCAAACTCCACAGGCAGGTCGATGCGGCGCGGGATGTGCGGCTGGTTCAGGTAGAACTGCGTGAGCAGCGTGGAGAAGAAGTCGCCCGGCTCGAACTCGTCCTGGTCCTCCCAGAAAAACTGACGGCGGTCGGCCACTCGCCCTCCGCGGAAGTGGAAAACGTCGACGGCCACCAGCGGCGGCTCGGCGTAGTAGCCGAAAATGTCGGCGTCCTCGGCTTCGACGTCGGCCATCTTCTGCCTTTCGTCCAGTTCTTCCACGGTGGCGATGAGGTCGCGCAGCGTGGCCGCTTCTTCGAAACGCAGCCCCTCGGCGGCCTCCTTCATGCGCGTCCGCAGGCCGCCGGCCAGATCATGGAGGCGGCCTTCAAGCAGCAGTCTCACGTTCCGCACGGCGTCGGCATAGGCGTCAGCGGTGGTCAGGCCCTCGACGCAGGGCCCCAGGCAGTGATACTGAAGGCACGGCTGGGGATGGCTCCGCGTCAGATCCACCTTGCAGGAAGGCACCAGGAAGCAACGGTGGATGAAGTGAACCAAGCGGTAGGCCAGGCTGGCCGGCATGTATGGGCCGAAGTAGCTGGCGCCGTCTTTATTGATGCGCCGCGTCACAAAGACGCGCGGGTACTTCTCTCCGGTGAGCTTGATACAGGGGAAAGACTTGTCGTCGCGCAACAGGACGTTGAACCGCGGCTGGTACTCCTTGATCAGGTTGTTTTCCAGCGCGAAGGCTTCCTTCTCGTTGTCGACCTGAATGAAGTCCAGCGCACGGGCTTCGGAGATCAAGCTTCCGGTCTTGGCGTCGGCCAGGCGATCTTCGGTGAAGTAGCTGCGGACGCGCGAACGCAGGTTCTTGGCCTTGCCGACATAGAGAACAGTGCCGTGCTGGTCCTTGTAGAGATAGACTCCCGGCTCGGTGGGGAGCCGCGCAGCCTGATCTCGGAGTTCCATCGGACGGTATACTTGTATTGTGCCACCGGCCAGAATGCTGCTCCCCATCGCGCTGGCGGCGCTGAGCACGGTCGCGTCGGCGCAGCAGGCGGCTTCGTCCGAACCTCCCGAAGAGGATGAAACGCTGGCGGCGCGAGAGTACGCCTTCAACCCGTTGCAGGCCCGCACGGAGATTCAGGTGGGCAACCAGTACTTCAAGAAGGGCAGCTACCGCGCGGCGGCAGGCCGTTTTCAGGAAGCGGCGAAGTGGGACCCGGGCAGCGCCGAGGCATACCTTCGGCTGGGCGACAGCTACGAGAAGCTGAAGGACTGGAAGGCGATGCGCACTGCTTACGAGAAGTATTTGGAACTCGACTCTGACAGCAAGGACGCGGCGAGAGTTCGCCGGGCGCTAGCCGCAAAGCGGTAGCTCGATCTTGGCTCTGTTCTGCCCCTTCAGCGATTCGATCAGACGCGCGACGCCTTCGTCCCAGTCCGGAAACAGGTCGACGTACTGGATTTCCCGGCTAATCGACGCGGGGACGGCGCACTCTTCCAGACGCACCGGGATGAAGTAGGTTCGGTCCAGCGGTGCGCGCCGGGCGCAATCCAGCGCGTAGCGCATCTCGGCTTGAAACTGGCCCCTTTTCTGCAAGGCCTGGCGGGACAGGCAGGCGATGAAGTAGTCGCTGACCTCGATGGCCTGTTGGATGGCGCGCGGCCAGTTCTGTCCGGGCAGCAGCTTCTTGCGGTCGAGCCAAGGGTTGAAACCGCGGCATCGAAGAGCGTGGTAGATCCGTTCGACGCTGTGGCGATCCTCCACCGCGTACGCCATGAAGACGCTGGGCCCGGAGAACGGCACGAACTGGTAACCGGCGCCGTTGCGGCGAAACACGCCCAGGCCGTCGATTTCGACCGACGCGGCCTCGTCGAGACACTGCAACAGAATGCGAGCGATTTGGTCAGCGCTTTTCGTCACAGCGGCCCCCGGCATTCGGCTTCGTTTGGTCAAGTCGCAGGTCCTGGCGGTCGCCGCGGGACAGGGTGCCGATCCCCGGCAGTGCCACCGGGTTGCCGCGTTTAAGTTCGGCCAGTACATCGTGGATGAGTTTGTCGAGGCGGTCGGCCGCGTCGGCGGGGGTGACCTTGGCCTTGCGCGCTAGGCGTTCGGCGATGTCTTGCTTCTTCATGCCGTCTAAAGGCTAGCAGGCCGCCGCTCGGTTGCCGATTCGCGGCAGGTAGGCCCCGTCAGGTTAAATGCCAGATTCATCAAGGCCTTGCGCGTCCGAAGATTCAGCGCGGACAATTGTGAACGCCAAAGGGCGCGGGTCGGTTATGATGGGTGAGGATCGGGGCGTAGCGCAGCCTGGTAGCGCACCTGCCTTGGGCGCAGGGGGTCGCCAGTTCAAATCTGGCCGCCCCGACCAATAGAATCAAGCAGATACGGACATTCCTGGCTACCTCAAAAACCCGCTGTAGATAAATTTGTAGCTAAAGAATCCTCCGAGATCTCCCGGACGGGAGAATCTTGAGGCCCGCTGGCGATAGAATCAAGTGAGGAGTCGAGGCGTGGCGCAGCCTGGCAGCGCGTTTGCCTTGGGCGCAAGAGGTCGCAGGTTCGAATCCTGCCGCCCCGACCAAAGGCAACTCCGTTCGGATCAGTCACCCGGCCAGGGGCATGCCGCCGGCGGGCCGCACGATCTGGACGAAATGCCTGGCGCGGGTCAAACCGACCCTGATGTCAAGGGCGGAGTAAAAGGGAACCACCGGGGCGGCGGAAAAGGGGACCACTCTCAGCCTTGCCAAGAGGAGGAGAACGGGCGGTTTGGGGCCGCCTGGAGCGAAGCCCTGCGAGGCCGTAGGCCGAGCGTTTAGCGCGTAGCGGAAGGCGGCCCCAAACCGCGGGCGCGCACCCACGGGGCTTCCGGCTCCTGTCGGCTGCTCGCTTCTGCTTGCTGGTATTCAGCCGGTAACTGTCGCCGTTCATCTCCAGGATGTGGACGTGGTGCGTCAGCCGGTCCAGCAGCGCTCCCGTCAGCCGCTCGTTTGAGCCGGGCAGCGCAACTCCTTCTGCTGAGCCAGCTTAGCGCCAAAGAGGTCGCCCACGAAGCCGGCTTCCGCTCCGTGAGCCGTTTCGTGCCGGCGTTCAAGCGCACCTTTGGGGCCACGCCACACCGGTACAGGCGGATCGGGGAGCGCTGAGAGACACGACGATGGGCCGGCGCCCCGGCCGCGTGCGGATTCGACCTTTTCTTTTCAGCTGTTTTGCCGAGTCCGCCCGGCGGCGGCGGAGTGCCCGCCGCAAACCCGCAGTGCGCGCACTGCAGCGCGATGGGTGTGCACAGACGCCGACGGCGGGGCGGGGAGTTCTGTATAATCAGAGGTAGGTGTCGAGCGCCGGGAGTGGGCGAAAGCCCACTTTTTTGTTGAGCGTGGGTTTTCGGGACCATGAGGGAAGCAACGCTGGAAAAGGTCAGGCAGATCGCCCATCGGGTCGGTGACTCCGAAGGGATTGAGATCGTTGACGTTGAGCTGACCGGCGGAGGCGGCGGGCGGCTCCTGCGAATCTACATCGACAAACCCGGCGGGGTCACCCATGCCGACTGCGAGAACGTTTCGCAGCAGGTGGGCACGATCCTCGACGTGGAGGATGCCGTGCCCGGCGGGCGTTACCGGCTGGAAGTGAGCAGCCCGGGTGTGGAGCGCCGCTTGAGCCGCCCGGAAGACTTCGTGAGGTTCCACGGCCGCAAAGCGAAGATCGTCCTGCGGGAACCTGCCGGCGGCCGGCGCCACTGGGAAGGCGTGCTGATGGGTTGCACCGGCGGCGTGCTCACGCTGGAGGCGGCTCCCGGGCAAAGCATGGCGATTCAACTGGACGACATCCAGAGGGCCAACCTGAAGTTCGAGTGGTAGTTCACCAACATGGCGGAAAGAAGGAACGACTTGGGAACGATCTATCAGTCTATTGAGATCCTCAGCAAAGAGAAGGGCATCGACCCGCAGATCGTGCTGGATGCGGTGAAAGACGCCATGCTGGCCGCCGCGCGGAAGCACTACCACACCGAAGAGGACATGATCGCCGACTTCGACCGCCAGACGGGCGCGATTCAAATCTACGCGGTCCGTTCCGTGGTCGAGACCGTGGAGAACCCGGGCTCCGAGATGACGCTGGAACAGGCCCGCCGGCTGGACCCGGCCGCGGAAATCGGCTCACAGGTACGGATTCCCAAGCCCACCGATCTGTTGGGCCGCATTTCGGCGCAGACGGCCAAACAAGTGATCCTGCAAAAGGTGCGGGAAGCCGAGCGCGAGACCATGTACCAGGAGTATTCCGGACGCGTGGGCGAACTGGTGCACTGCGCCGTGAAGCGTTTCGAGGGCTCCGACATCGTGGTGGACTTGGGCAAGACCGAGGCGCGGCTTCCGAAGAAGGAGCAGTCGCGGCTGGAGAGCTTCAGCGTCGGGGAGCGCGTTCGCTGCGTCATCCGTAGCGTCGAAAAGACGGGGAAGAACGCCGGGCTGATCGTTTCGCGGGCGGCGCCGGAACTGGTCATGCGGCTGTTCGAGCAGGAAGTGCCGGAGATTTACGACAACACGGTCGTCATCAAGGCGTGCGCGCGCGAGGCGGGCGAGCGGACTAAGATCGCGGTCTTCAGCCGCGACCGGGACGTCGATTGCGTCGGCGCCTGCGTGGGCATGAAGGGGATGCGGGTTCAGTCGATCATACGCGAGTTGCGCGGCGAGAAGATCGACATCATCGAGTACTCCGACGACCCGGTTGCGTTCGCCACCCACGCCCTGAGTCCGGCCAAGATCTCTCGCGTGACGGTGGTGGATGCTTCGGATCATCACATGGAAGTGGTGGTGGACGACTCTCAGCTTTCGCTGGCCATCGGCAAAAAGGGGCAGAATGTGCGCCTTTGCGCCAAGTTGATGAACTGGAAGATCGACATCAAGAGCGAGGAAGAAAAGCGCCAGGAAGTCGAAAGCGCGATGGCGGCGCTGGTGGTGCCCGGCGCTCCGGTGTCGGTGCTTCTCGAGCACGGGCTGACCGAGAAGATCGTGGAGCGGCTGGCCGAAGCGGGCATCGGGACGGTGGAGTCGCTCGGGTCGATGACCCCGGAACAACTGGAAGAGATCAACGACATTGGGCCGAAGACCGTCGAGCGAATCCAGGTTGCCGTCAACAGCTACTATCAGCAGTTCGAAGATGCCATGACGGGCGATTCGGGGACCGCGGCCGGCGCGACCCGTCCCGCCGACGAGGCCGCGTCCGTCTCCGCCCCGGAGGCCGGTGCCAGTGGACCCGCGCCCGGCGTCGAGGCGCCGGCGGAGGCGGCGGACCTGCAGTCCGACGAGGCGGAAACCGTGCCGGATGCCGCCGGCGGCGGCTCCATTGGCGGGGCAGGGGAATCTGATACGATAAAGGACTCAGCGTGAGCTTCCTTGGGGCGTACCGGTGTCTCGGTCGGGGATGGAAAGGCGGGTTGTGCTCTGCCACCCTGGTGACGTTTTGCGCATTGGCGGATGGTAGAGACAGGTGAGCGTAGCGGTATCTATGGGTAAGATCCGGATCAACGAGCTGGCCAGGGAGCTGGAAGTCAAGCCGCATCGAATTCTCGAGCTGCTCCCCGAGTTCGGCGTCACCGAGAAGAAGACGCATTCCAGTTCCGTTGACGACGACGTCGCCGACAAGCTGAGGCGGCACTTCGGCGTAGCGGTAGCCGCGCCCGAACGGGCGGACGAAGAACCCTCCCCCGCGGCGGCGCCGGAGGTCCAGGCGGCCCCCCGGGTCGAGCGTGCCGGGGCCGTTCCCGCCGAATTGCCCGCAGGTCAGGAAGTCGGCGCTGAGAGCGCGGAAGTGACGGAGGCCTCACCCGGCGAAGTGGCCGCACCGGTCCCTGCGGCTGAGGCAAGCCTGCCGGGTGTTGCGGCTGGCCGTACGGCGCCGCAAAGACTCAGGCCGCCACTGGCGGGCACACGACCCGCCGCCGTCGAGCCGGTGGTGGCGCAACCGGCTGCGCCGGTGGTTGAAGCCGCTCCGCCGCCTCCGCCCGCCCGCCCGCTGGAGATTCCTGCGAGGCCGGTGCCCACAGGTCCGAGGCCCGGTCAGATCTTGACGGGTCCCAGGCAGCCCCTGCCGCCGACGGTGCCGGATTTGCCGGCCGCGAGGCCCGTTGCCGCTCGGCCGCCCGCCGCAAGGCCGGCGGCTCCCGTCGTGCGGCCCCAGGCCAACTCCGGTTTAGCCGGGCAACCGGTGGCGCGTCCGGTGGTTCCGCCACGCCCCGATCTTGTGGCGCGTCTGATGCAGCCCAAGGCGGTCCCCGGCCAGCCTCAACCGAGATCTCCCCGCCCGGCTTCGACCCCCATTCCGGGACAGCCGATTTATCGTGGGCCCATCCGCCCCGGCCAAACGATCCGGCCCGCGGGCGCTCCGGGCCGGCCGCTCCGGGGCAGGACCACCCATCCGACATCGGCGGGCCGGCTGGAAGCGGCGCCCGTCGTCCCGGTCGAGCAGCGCCGTCCCGGCGACCGACGGCCGGCGGCCAGGGCCACCGACCGCGACCGGCAGGTCGAGCGCGAGGAGAGGACGCAGCGGCCCGCCTACCGGCGCGAAGCCGAGCAAGTGGTGGCGGCGAACACCGACATCGTTATTGCCGAAGGCGTTACCGTCAAGGAGTTGTCCGAAAAGCTGGGCATTAAGGCCAACCTGGTGATCAAGAAGCTGTTCGGGCGGAAGATTTTCGCCACGATCAATCAGACGCTGGACGTCAAGCTGGCCATGGATTTGGCCAAGGAGTTCGGCGCGAAGGTGGACACGGTCAGCTTCGAACAGGAAGCGGTGCAGGAGGTGGAGCAGGCCGAGGGCGAGAAGGATCTCACCCGGCGCGCTCCGGTGGTGACCGTCATGGGGCACGTCGACCACGGCAAGACGTCGTTGCTCGACGCCATCCGCGAGAGCAACGTGGCCGAGCGCGAGGCCGGAGGCATCACGCAGCACATCGGCGCTTACAGCGTCCAGAAGAACAACCAGAGGATCGTGTTCATCGACACCCCTGGTCACGAAGCGTTCACCCGGATGCGGGCGCGCGGCGCCAAGGTGACCGACATCGTAGTCCTGGTGGTGGCCGCCGACGATGGCGTCATGCCGCAGACTCTGGAAGCGATCGACCACGCCCGAGCCGCCGGAGTGCCGATCATCGTCGCCATCAACAAGATCGACAAGCCGGAGGCGCAGCCCGAGCGCATCAAGCAACAGCTTTCCGACCGCGGCCTGCTGCCCGAGGACTGGGGCGGGGAGACGGTCATGGTTCCGGTCTCGGCGCGGACGAAACAGAACCTGGACCTGTTGCTGGAGATGGTTCTCCTGGTGGCCGACATGCAGGACCTGAAGGCCAACCCATCGCGCCCGGCCATGGGCAACGTGCTTGAAGCGGAGTTGGACCGGCAGCGCGGGCCGGTGGCCACGGTACTGGTGCAGAACGGAACGCTGGCGGTGGGAGACTACTTCATCTGCGGATCGGTTTTCGGCAAGGTTCGCGCCATGTACGATCACCGCGGCGAACAGGTGCGGCAGGCGGGGCCATCGACGCCGGTCGAGGTCCTCGGCCTGGACTCCTTGCCGGAGGTCGGCGACACCTTCCAGGTAGTGACCGATACGGCCAAGGCCAAACAGATCGTCATCTACCGCGAAGCCAAGGCGCGCGAACAGGCGATGGCGCGGACGGGCCGCCTGACCCTGGACCAGTTGCACGACCAGATCAAGAGCGGCGAGGTGAAGGAACTGCCGATTATCCTCAAGACCGACGTCAGCGGCACGGCGGAGGTTTTGGGCGACGTCCTCCAGAAGCTCACGACGGAAAAGGTACGCGTGCGCGTACTGCATTCCAGCGTCGGAGCGATCACCGAGACCGACGTGTTGCTGGCCTCGGCCTCCAACGCCGTCGTGATCGGGTTCAACGTGCGCCCGGAAAAGTCGGCCGTGCAGCTTTCCGAGCAGGAGAAGGTGGACATCCGGCTGCACACGATCATCTACGAGTTGGTGGATGAGATGAAGCGGGCGATGACCGGTCTGCTCGAGCCGGTTTACAAGGAAGTCTACAAGGGCCGTGCGGAGATTCGCGAGGTGTTCCGCATCAGCAAGGTGGGCAACGTGGCGGGTTGTCTCGTGCAGGACGGCACCATCACGCGCGACAGCGCGGTACGGCTGCTGCGCGACAATATCGTCGTCCACACGGGCAAGGTCAGTTCGCTGCGGCGGTTCAAGAACGACGCCAGCGAAGTTCGTAGCGGCCAGGAGTGCGGGATCACGCTCGAGAATTTCGGCGACTTCAAGCCCAACGACATTCTTGAAGCCTTCGTGACCGAGCGGGTGGCCGTCGAGGCCCTGGTTTAAACGGGAGGTTCGCGCGGCCTTCACGGCGCGCCGCCTGCGATGCCGGCCATTGGAGTGCTGACCCTGGAGCTTCGGCTGGAGGAGTCGCACACGCTGAAGGACAAACGGCAAGTCGTACAGGGGCTCAAAGACCGGCTGCGCCGGAAGTTCAACGTGGCCGTGGCCGAGATCGGCTACCAGGAGCTCTGGCAAAGGGCGCTGGTGGCGGTGGCGACCGTGTCCGGCGATCGCGTCCACGCCCGGCAGGTGTTGGATGGGGTCGAGAAGGAAGCTTCGCTGGTTCTCGGAGCCTCCCTGGTGGACGCCGGCGTCGAGTGGTTGGAGTAGGGATTTTTGGACCAGCATCGTACACAACGCGTGTCGGAGGCGATCCGGGAGGAACTCTACGAGATCGTTTCCTACGAAATGTCGGACCCGCGAATCGGCGCGGTGGACATTACCGAGGTCCTTGTGTCCCCCGACATGCGTCACGCACGGGTGCGCTTGCATCTGGGAAGCGACGAAACGGTCCGCCAAAATACCTTGCAGGCATTGGGGGGCGCACGGCATTTCCTGCGCAGGGAATTGGCAGAACGGCTGCGGCTGTACCGGGTTCCGGAATTGCATTTCGAAGCCGACCTGGAGACCAGTTCTGATGCCCGGCTGGAGAACCTGCTGCGGCGGGCGCGCAAAGGGCGTTTGCGGCCTGGCCTGGACGATCAAAAAAGTTCTTTAGAATGAAGCAATTTGTGCTAGTTTTGTGGTTAGGCGCCTCACTGGTCCAGGCGGCCGAATTGCTTCGGCTTCAGGACAGCATTGAGGCCATGGGGGCCACATTCGTCGTGGTCGCATACGCCGAGGACGAGACAACACTCCAGGAGGGCATGGAAGCCGCGTTCGAAGAGGTGGCGCGCCTGGACCGAATGCTGTCGAACTACCGGCCGGAAAGCGAGTGGAGCAAAGTCAACCGCGAGGCGGCCAAAGCGCCGGTGCAGGTCTCCGAAGAGTTGTTCCGCCTGTTGGAGTACTGCGGGGAGGTGAACCGGCGTAGCGAGGGGACCTTTGACGTCAGTGTGGGGCCGTTGATGCGGGTCTGGGGGTTCTTCCGGGGCACCGGAAGGCTGCCTGCGGTGCGGGAAGTGGCCGAAGCGGTCCGGAGGGTCGGTTTCGGGTCGGTCGAATTGAACGCGCCGCGGCGAACAGTTCGTTTTTTGAGGCCGGGAATGGAGCTCGATCCGGGCGGAATCGGCAAAGGCTACGCGGTGGACCGGATGATCGACCGTCTCAAAGGCAAGGGCATTCGCTCGGCGATGATCAGCGCGGGGGCTAGCAGCATTTATGGTCTGGGCACGCCACCCGACGATAGCGGGTGGACGGTGAAGATCCGCGATCCGCGTTTGTATCGAAATACCGCTGCCGAGATCAAGTTGAAAGACGAGTCGCTGTCCACCTCCGGCGACTATGAGAAGTTTTTCGAGGCGGAAGGGAAGATGTACAGCCATATCATGGACCCGCGCAATGGATACCCGGCCTCGGCCGGAGTTGTTTCGGCGTCGGTCCGCGCATCCAGGACGCTGGATAGCGAAGCCTGGACCAAGCCGTTTTTCATTTTGGGCCGCGAATGGGCGGCCAAGCATAAACCGGAAGGACTTCGCGTGTTTCTCTGCGAAGACGGAGCGAAAACCACATGCGCGTGGCTCCAATGAGCAGCCGCTTTCTGGATGCCTGCCGGCGCCGGCCCACAGACGTCCGGCCCGTATGGTTCATGCGGCAGGCAGGCCGCTATCTGAAGCAGTACCGGGAGATCCGTTCCAAACACGGAATTCTGGAGATCTGCAAACGTCCGGACCTGGCGGCGGCGGTGACGCTGCAACCAGTCGAGATTCTGGACGTCGATGCCGCCATCATCTTCGCGGACCTGTTACTGCCGGTGGAGGTGATGGGGCTCAAGTTGCGTTTTGCGCCCGGCGAAGGACCGGTGATCGAAAACCCGGTCAGGACCTCGGCCGACGTGGACAGCCTGTCGATTTCCAACACCGACGAGTTGGCCTACGTGGGCGAGGCGATCCAGCTTGTGACCAAGGCGCTCGCCGGGAAGGTGCCGGTGGTGGGCTTTGTCGGAGCGCCTTTTACGGTGGCCAGCTATGCCATCGAGGGCGGAGCCTCCCGCCACTTTCTGCGGACCAAGCAGATGATGTACGGCAACGAGACGTTGTGGCGGCGGCTGATGGGAAAGCTGGTCGATGTCCTGGGGCCGTTCGCGCTGATGCAAGTGGCCAGCGGTGCGCGCGCCATC
>CAZVIK010000097.1:0-1338 GCA_964627045.1 uncultured Solibacteraceae bacterium
GGCATGGGCGTACTAAGGTGTTTTTCGCGCGTCCGGGTGTTTACCCGGGACCGCGCCGCCTCTATGCTGGGTAGGGAATCCGGGGAAGCCGCCGGATCCCCGTGGCGCCATGGTCCCGCTCATCGCCCAGTTCGCTTATCTACAGGTGTTGGATCTGCTCAGCACGTTGGCGTTTCTTGTGTCCGGCGTGGAGGAACTCAACCCTTTTGTGAGGCTCCTGATGGGAGCGGCGGGATCGCCGTTGGGCGGCCTGGTCGCAGCGAAGTTGGTGGCATTGGGGTTGGGGCTGTACTGCTGGCGAGGCAGCCGCCTGAGGCTACTGGCGAACGCGAATCTCTTTTATGCGGCGCTGGTGGCATGGAACCTGGTCGCGTTCCTAGCGCAAGCCGCCGGGAGCGGGATCAACGGCTGAGGAAGGGGCTGCCGGCGATCACGAAGCGAAGCGGACGGCCGGTGGCGCGGCGAATGCCGATACGCGGCGTGGCCGAAATCAAAAACGCAGGCTCGCCGGGCAGTTCGCGGACCTGAAGCGGGCCGTTTACGACATCGGCGCCGTTCAGCTTGCGGGTAATTCCCAGGGCCAGGGTGAGCTTGCCCGGACCGGAGGCAAGCTCCTCGACGCGGCGAGCGCCCGGCCGGCGGAGGCGCATCGACTCCAGGCCGCAGAGCGGCTCAATGGCGCGGATCAAAACGCATCCCGGGGACCCGGCGGGCTCGGCCACAAGGTTCAGGCATTCGTACATGCCGTAGATCAGGTAGACATAGGCGTGGCCCGGCGGGCCGAAGAGGACACGGGTCCGGGAGGTCAAGCCGCGCGAGGCGTGGGCGGCCGGGTCGTCATGGCCGAGATAGGCTTCGACCTCGACGATCCTGCCGGCGGCGCCACGGTGCACCAGGAGCTTGCCAAGAAGCGAACGGGCGACCTCGGTGGCCGGCCGCTCGTAAAAGGCGCGAGTCAACGGACGGGACGGTTCGATCCACTGGCGCCGGGTGGTTTGCGGCGCGTTTTGGATTGCATCGGCGGAGGTTTTCACGGACAATGCTACCGTAAGGAGGTTATCACCCTCCGGATGCGTTTGCCATGCGCCTGTTCACTGGAATCGAGTTGCCCGCGGAGGTTGCGGAAAGCCTCGACCGCGTGATGGGCCGCCTCCGGCCCACGGCGCGCGTGAACTGGAGCCCGGTGGCCAACCTTCACATCACGACGAAGTTCATCGGCGAGTGGCCGGCTTCAAGGCTTGAGGAAATGAAGGCGGCGCTCCGCAGGGTGCCTGTGGGAGGGCCGATCCCGATCGCCGTCGGCGGGCTGGGTTGGTTTCCCAATGCTCAGGCGCCGCG
>CAZVIK010000097.1:1348-13922 GCA_964627045.1 uncultured Solibacteraceae bacterium
CCGGCCGGGCGGTGGAAGCGCTCGGCGTGGCCGGCGAAACGCGGCGGTACTCGCCGCACCTCACGCTGGCGCGCATCAAGACTCCGGCCGGGCTGGAACGGTTGCGAGAGGCCGTGGCAGAGTTGGCCGGCGAGCCTTTCGGGGCTTTCGCGGCAGACCGTTTCTACCTCTACCTAAGTGAGCGTGGGGCGGCCGGCTCGGTATACACCAAGCTGGAGGAGTTCCCCCTGGACCAGTCATGAATACTCTACTCGCGCTGGCAGCCGCGTACTTGCTCGGGGCGGTCCCGTTCGGCTATCTGCTGGTCAAGTGGAAGCTGGGCGCGGACGTACGCGCTTCGGGAAGCGGGAACATCGGCGCGACCAACGTGCTGCGCACGGCGGGACGGGCGGTGGGCGTGGCGACGCTGTTGCTGGACATCGGGAAGGGCTACCTGGCGGTTTGGCTGGCGGGGCGTCTGACGGGCGGCTCGGAACTGTGGACCAGTGCGGCGGCGCTGGTGGTGATGGCGGGGCACGCCTACCCGGTGTTTTTGGGATTCAAGGGAGGCAAGGCCGTGGCCAGTTGTGTGGGCGCATTTCTGCGCCTCACGCCTCTGCCGCTGGCGGCGGTGCTGGTGGTCTTCGTGGTGGTGGTGGCGTTGACGCGGTACATTTCCCTTGGCTCCGTGCTGGCGGCCGGGTCGCTGCCGTTGGCGGTGTGGATGATTTCGCATCCGGGCTGGCCGGTCACGATGGCGGCGTTGGCCGCGGGGGCGTTTATCATCTGGCGTCACAACGGCAACCTCGCGAGGCTGAGGGCCGGGACCGAGCACGTTTTTTCCTTTTCCGGGCGGTCACGATGAAGAGCCTGGCGATTATCGGCGGCGGGAGCTGGGGCACGGCGCTGGCGGTTCTGTTGGCACCGCGTTACCCGAGCGTCCGCCTTTGGGTATATGAAGCCGACCTGGCGTTGCGGATGTCGCGGCTGCGCGAAAACGACATCTACCTGCCGGGATTCCAACTGGCGTCCAACGTGACGGTGACGGCGGATCTTGCCGAGGCGCTTCACGGGGCCGGCATCGTGCTGGGTGTGATGCCGTCCCACCACGCCCGCCGCCTGTACCGGGAGATCGCGCCCCTCCTCGGATCCGGCGCGCTACTGGTGAGCGCCACCAAGGGGCTGGAGGAAGGAACGCTGCTGCGGATGTCGCAGGTGATGCGGGAGGAGGCCGGCGAGGGCTTCGCGTCGAAGATCGCGGTGCTCTCGGGGCCGACGTTCGCGCGCGAAGTGGCCCGGGGAGAACCGGCCGCCGTGGTGGTGGCCTCCAGCGACGCGCGGACGGCGCGCGCCATCCAGGAGGCGTTGTCCGTGCCGACGCTGCGCCTCTACACCAACACCGACGTGGTGGGGGTTGAGATCGGAGCGGCGCTGAAGAACGTCATGGCGATCGGAGCGGGCGTATGCCACGGTTTGGGACTCGGTAACAACACGATGGCCGCGCTGATTACGCGGGGGCTCGCCGAGATGACCCGCCTGGCGGTCGCCATGCACGCCAAAGCGCGGACGCTGGCGGGCCTGGCCGGACTCGGCGACCTGGTGCTGACCTGTACCGGCAACCTGAGCCGGAACCGTACGGTAGGGATGAAACTGGCGCGCGGGCACGATCTGGAAGAGGTCCTGACGTCAACCTCGATGGTGGCTGAAGGCGTGCGCACTACCTATGCCGCGGTCGAGCTTGCCGAGAGGCATGGGGTCGAGATGCCGATCACCCGGCAGATGTACGGGATGTTGCGTCACGGCAAGCCGCCGCGCGAGGCGCTGCGGGAGTTGATGGAACGGGCGCTCAAAGGCGAATAACGCCGGGGCTGCGGCAGGTCTTTTTCTTCGATTTCTTCTTGATTTTTCCCGAGAATTCTTATAACCTCAACCCACCTTCAAAAAGTGCCGGCGTATGGGCGCCGGCCGAGAGGGTGCATGATGACGAATCGAACGACGCGGTCTGTGGGGGGGCCGGGCCGTGAGCCATACCGAAAGATGCTGCTCGCCAAGAAGGCGGCGGTACTGGCAAACCTGGGGATGAAATTCGACGGACGGGCGCACATGGGCCGTGTGGCCGAAGACGACCAGGCGCAGATCTCGCACGAGGAGTACATTTCCCTAAGCTTGAACCACATCGACTACCAGCAACTCGGGCTGGTGGAAGAGGCGTTGGACCGGATGCGCGCCGGCGACTACGGCGTTTGCCTTGCCTGCGGCGAGCCGATTCCCGAACGGCGATTGAGGGCGATACCCTGGGCGCGTTACTGCGTCCCCTGCCAGGAGAGGGCGGCCATGGGGCTTACTGCCGCCGATGGGCCGCCGGGCGAGCCGGCCGAGGTGGTTCACGAAGGGTGAGGCGGCGGGACTTCGGTCTCGATGACGCCTTTGCCCCAGACTGTCTGACGTCCCACGCCCGTCCACCAGGCGGCTCGCAGGAGGGGCAGGAACTCGGCCACCTCCCCGGCGTACTCGGCCACGCCGGTGAACCCGCCGAGCGGGTGCCGGAGGCCGGTTCGCGACGAACGCCGCTCGGCGCGGACATGATCCAGTTCGCATCGGACCAGCCGGACGGAGGAGGCGCGGCGCGCCATCTCACCGAAATCGAGCGGGAGCGGACCCGGGCCATACAACGCGCGAAGCGCACTCACCCGGTCGCGGGTTCTGGCCACGAGTGTGGCGAACTCGGGTGAGTTGGCGACTTCGCCGCCGCTCTTCAATTCGGTAGGCGTGACGAATCGAACCACGAGGCGAGCGACAGAGGGGCCGGTTGCGTCCAGGGCGAGCGACAGTGGCGGCGCGCTTGTGCCTGGATCCGTTTGCAGCAGGGCGCTGGAGGGGCTTCCCAGCGCGTCCAGAAGTTCGGCACGTTCCATTTCGGCGCGTCCTCGTCCCGGTCCCAGCCCCTCCCGGCCAAGCTGCATGAATGCCGCGAGGAAATGCGGGAGCGCCGAAGCGCCGCGGTGAAACAAGTGCAGATCGAAGTGGAACGTGCCGCCGGCTGGGACGGTGCGCCCGTCCAGGTGATGCGCGCGGAAGACGAAGCCGCGCGGCGGAGTGGCAAAGCCAGAGGGCCAGTCCAACGGCTTGGGCGGGTCGAAGACTTCCAAGTACGGGCAGGCCGCGCGACGCGCGCAGGCGGAGGGACGGCAGGCGCTTTCGGCGCAGACCAGACGCCGGAAGATGGAGCCGAAGGCCCCGCGGACAATAGTCCCCGGCTGCCCGGAGGGGAACACGACCGGCTCCAGGCACCGGAACGACAGCCTGAGCGGGAGCACTTCTAGCGTCAGAGCCATACCGGGCGACTCCACTCAAATCTAGCGCACTGCGGTGGGCGCCCGGCGGCATTTCTGCCGTTCACAACGAAGCGCGCCCAATTCTTCGTTGAAAACAAAAGACTTGTCTATCGCGCAGGGGGGATCTCCGAAGGTGGCCGGGTCTATCTTCGGACTGGGAGGACCGGACTGGGTCCGGCGCTCTCAGACAGGAGACTCGGAATGCCCCCGATCATCATCATCGTGGACGACATCGTCGACTAACGTGTCTTCAATCCGGCCCCAGCAGTAGTGACGTGTTCCGGTGCGCGCTGGGGCGCACGCCTACGGGATTCTTCTGAAGAATGGATTGCCAACCATCTAAACTTTGGTTATGATAGTCCCGGAAGTACTAAACGTTATCTTAGTACTTCCGGGTGGGCCGACGGGGCCTATCGCTGGCTGATGTAGAGGCAGAAGCGATGTTGAGCCGGATTTCATTGGTGTTGACAGCGAGCTTGCTCGGTGGAGCTTTGCTCATGCGCACGCCGAGGCCTCGATCCGAGGCTCACGACTACCAGGATCTACGCGAGCTGCGTACTAAGGGAAACGCCCTATACCGATCGTTTCAATTCCGTGAGGCCGAACGGCTGTACGAGGAGGGACTCCGTCGCGCCGCCGCCGCGGGCCAGCGGAAGCACGAACTGGCGTTCCTCATTAACCTGGGCGGCGTGCGGTTCGCGATGTTCCGATATCGCGAGGCGATGGAGGCATTTCTTGATGCGCGGCGGCTGGCGCGGGAGATCGGCGACCGGGAGATGCTGGCGGTGGCGAGCACGAATCTCTCCTCGCTGTACTTGAGCCAACAAGACGTCAACGCCGGCGCCGAGGCGGCGGGAGATCTGCTCGCGGGATTGCAGGCGTACCCAGGGAAGTCCCTGCCGCCGCTGATGACGATTCAGTGCGCGATGCTCTACGCCCGGCAGGGCGACTTCGCGCGGGCCGAGAGCCTGCTCCGGACGGCGGCCCACGATGCCAGCGCCGCCGGGGACGCGGCGGCCGAAGCGCGCGCGTGGGATCAATTGGGGTACGAGCGCCTGGCGCGCGGCGAGCACGAGGCGGCCGAACCCCCGGTGGTGGCGGCCTACCGGATCCGGAAATTGCAGCGGACCGCCGATATCCAGTACTCCTACTACACACTCGGGCTGTTGCGTCTGGCACAGGGTAACGGCGCGGCGGCGGCGCGGATGTTCGAGGAGTGCTTGAGGGCCCTGGCCGAGACGCCCGGCGCGCTGGAGGTCTGGCGCGTTCTCTACGGGGAAGGCCGCGCCAAGGCGATGATGGGCGACGATCTTGCGGCGCTCGGCGATTACCTGAAAGCGGCGGACTCGGCCCGGCGGGTCCGAGCGGAGGCCATCCCGGCCGATAGCGTATGGACGAACACCGGGGTGGATCAGTCACACCTGTATTCGACGCTGGTGAGAACGGCGGCAAGACTGTATTTCGCTTCCGGGGACCCGGCTCTAGCGCGGATCGCGTTCGATGCGGCCGAGGAGAATCGAGCTTCCGGACTACGGGCGCTGATTCAGACCTCGGAGGAGTGGCGAAGGCTGGTACCGGCAGGGTACTGGGAGACGCTGTCCAAACTGCGCGCCGCCGAGGCGTCGCCCGCGGCCGGCGCCGAACTCCGGAAGTTGCGCTACCGGCTCACCGAGATGGAGGCGGAGGCGGGCCTGGAGTTGCGCGAACGTTCGGACGGCACCGCTCCGGGGGCGCTCGACGAACTGAGGCGGGCGATGGGCGGCGGCGAGGCGTATGTCAACATACACCTCGACGAAGCGGAGTCCTATCTGTGGCTGGTGACGGCCGGGGATCTTCGCCTTCTGCGCCTGCCGGGGCGGTCGGTCATCGAGAAGCAGGCCTCGCGCCTGGTGCGGGCGGTGCGCGACGACTCGGCGGATCAGGTGGCGGCCGGCGCCGAGTTGTACCGGACGCTGTTCGGCCAAGTGCACGAGACGCTGCGCGCGAAGGCCCGCTGGTCGCTGTCCCTGGAGGGTGGGCTGGTGCTGTGCCCACTGAGCGCGCTGGTGGCGGAGGTCTCCGGCGGCGTGCCGGAGTACGTGCTGGAACGCCACACGATCCGGCTGGTTCCGGCGGCGGGTTTGGCCCGACACCGGCGGCCGGCGGCGGGCTGGGATGGATCGCTGGTCGGGGTGGCCGATCCGATCTACAACACAGCCGACCCGCGGCGTCTGCGGTCGGGCGGCAGTGAGGCCGCCGCGGCGATTCCACTTCTTGGGATCCTGCCTCGGGTGTTCGCGGCACCGGCACAGGGCGCCGCCGGCGAAATGGCCCGGCTGGCAGCGAGCGGCCGCGAGGTCCAGGCCTGCTTCCGCGCTTTCGGGCCGCGCGCCAACGGCCGTTTGGTTCTTCTTGGCGAAGCGGCCACGGTCGAGGGAGTGCGCCGGGCGTTGGAGACGCGGCCGGCGGTGGTCCACTTCGCCACCCAATTCGTGATGTCCGCCCGATAGACGCGCCAAGCGCGGATAGCCCACAGCTTGGATCGGGCGGGGTCGCCGCAGTTGATGGGCCCGGGCGATGTGACCGCGTGGCGGCGGGCTCCGCGACTGGCGGTCTTGAGCGGATGCTCTTCGGCGGCAGCCGACACACTGCCGGCCGAGGGGCTAATGGGGATGACACGGGCGTGGCTGGCGGCGGGAGCGGGATCCGTGCTGGCGACACTGTGGCCGACGCCCGATGATCACGGGGACCTGCTGGAGTCGTTCTACCGGCAATTGGGCGCCTCCCGTAGCGAATCGCCCTGGGCCGTCGCCGAGGCGTTGCAGCAAGCGCAGCGGGAGGCCATGACGGCGCCTGGCCGGTCGGCGCGGGCGTCATCGTGGGCGGCCTATGTCCTGACGGGTTTGGAGTGAATCACATGGATTGTGCCGGCAACCAGTCAACTATGCCGTCGAACCAGCCGGTGTCCGCCACCGACTGGGGTCTCCTTGTACAGCAGATCCGCGACGAAGACCCCGCCGCCATGGAGCACCTCTACCGGATCTTCGGACGCGGAATCCGTTACTACCTTTGCCGGCAACTGGGCCCGCAGGACTTGGAGGACAAAGTCCACGACACGTTCCTGATCGTGGTGCAGGCGATTCGGCGGGGCGATCTGCGCGAGCCGGACCGCCTGATGGGTTTCGTGCGGACCGTGGTCCGCCGCCAGGTGGCGGCTTCCATCGAACACGCGGTGCACACGCGCCGGGACGTTCAGGATGTGGACGAAACGGCCGGGTTGACCGATCATTCCCAGACGCCCGAGGAAACGGTCATATCGCGGCAGCAGGCGGAGATCATGGCCTCGGTTCTGCGAAGCATCTCGAAACGCGACCGCGAGGTTCTCACGCGTTTCTACCTCTTGGAGCAATCCCAGACCCAAATCTGCGAGGAAATGCGGCTCACCGAGACGCAATTCCGCCTTCTGAAGAGCCGCGCCAAGGCGCGATTTGGGGAACTGGGGCGCCGGCGGCTCGTCCGGCGTCCGCTGGAGCGAGTTTTTTTGAGAAAGGCGGCGGGCTCCGCACACTAAGCATCCAGGGATGGTAGAACGGTAGATCGCGTTGCACGCACTACCCGAAAGGATGCTGTCATGCGGTCCGGCCTTGAGCACGCGTCCGAAGACGACCTGGAGTTGTTCTGTCTGGGGAGACTCCCGTCTTTGGAGACCGAAATGCTGGAGGAACACCTGTTGGTGTGTCCCGACTGTCAGGACCGCCACCGGGAAACCGAAGACTACATCCGGGCGCTGAAGACGGCGGCGGCGGAATTGGGGCGCGCGAAGACCAGCGGGTCCGGGCGGTGGACCGCGGGCTTTCTGGCGTGGCCCAAGGCTGCGTGGGGACTGGCGGGCGCGGCGGTGGTGGCGGCGCTGCTGTGGCTGCCGGCGGCGGGATTGCTTTCGCGTCCGGCTTCCGGGGTCCCGGTGGCCGTGGCCCTTCAGACCTTCCGGGGCGAAACGCCGCGAACGGCGGTGGCGCCCGAGCGCCGGGCCCTGGTGTTGAAACCCGAAGTGGGAGCCATGCCGCTTCCGCCGGCCTTGGAGGTGCAGGTGGTGGACGCTTCCGGCCGACGCGTGACGCAACTGGCCGTTCGTGCCTCCGGAACGGAGATTCCGATCTCGCTGCCGGAAGGTCTCGCCCGCGGGACGTACTGGGTTCGTCTCATTGGTCCGGCGCCGGGCGGGGAGTTGCTCCAGGAGTACTCGCTCCGCGTCGAATAGCGGGGCGCCTCAAAAAACGCGGCGCTTCAACTTCTCCACAGTGAACTTGGCCGTGTCGGCCACCGCCATCACCGTCATAACGCCGGCCTGAACCGGGTCGGAGACCACCAGGTCCGCGGCGTCCGGCACGCTGCCGGCCATGTTCAGGCTGACGACCAGCAAACCCTGGGCCCGGACTTCCCGCACCGCAGCCTCGATCTCGCCCCCCATCAGGGAACCGGCCAGCACCAGCGCGCGGGCGCGGGGCAGACGCGCGACGGCTCGGACCGCGTCGGCCAGCGGGCGCTCCCCCACCAAAGGAATCGTATCCACCGAGATGTGCTCGCCGCGAATGTTGTGGCGGTCGGCTTCGGAGATGGCGCCGATGGCCACCTGGCCCACCTGCGCGCCGCCGCCCATAATGATGATCCGCTTGCCGTAGATCTTCTGGAACGTCTGGACCACGGCGACGTGCTGCACGAGGGCGAGGCCCCGCAAATCGGCCGCCAGCGCGTCGACCGGACCCTCCAGGTCGATCTCGAAGTAAAGCCGCGCCTCGGGCGGGCGGTTCTCGATGATCTCGACCGTGGTGATGTCGCCGCGGTGGCGTGCAATGACGCCGGTCAGTTCGTGCAGGCCTCCGGGGCCCGCCTGCGCGTGGATCAAGAGGCCGAATCGTTCCGCCGCCATGCTAGCCGGTCACCTCGTACTTGCGCAGCAGGTCTTCCCAGTAGCCCTGGGCTTTCAGGATCAATTCGGCGGTTTCGCGCAACGCGCCGTTGCCTCCCGGGGCGGCGGTCACATAGTGTGCGCACTGCTTGACCTCCGGGCGGGCGTTGGCCGTGGCGATGGCGAAGCCCACGCGGCGCATGACGACGACATCGGTCAAGTCGTCGCCGACGTAAGCAACCTGCTCCGGTGTTACCCCCGACTTCGCCAGGATTTCCTCGAGGATCGGGATCTTCTCGATGTGCCCCTGGTAGATGTGGGCGAAGTGGCACTGGCGTGCGCGCGCCTCGGTGGCGGGCGACACGCGCCCGCTGATCAAGCCCGTGGCGATGCCCTTCCAGTGGAGCCATTGCAGGGCGATGCCATCCTGGCTATCGAACCCCTTGGTCTCAAAGATGCCGCCCGCCGGATCGGGCAAATTATAGAGCTTGCCGTCGGTGAGGACCCCGTCCACGTCCATCAGGAGGAGCTTCACCCCGGCGGCGAGCCGCGTGATTTCGTCCATGTCAGCTAAACCACTCCGTGTGGAACTTCTGTCCGCGAGGCTTGTCCACCCGCTCGTAGGTGTGCGCGCCGAAGTAGTCGCGCTGGCCCTGGAGCAGGTTCTGGGGCAGCCGCTCCCGGCGATAGCTGTCGATGTACCCCAGCGAAGCGGCCAACGCCAGAACCGGTACGCCGAACTCGACGGCCTTGGCCACCACGGTGCGCAACTCGGCCTGTAACAGGTTGGCGTTATCGCGGAACGGCTGGGCGAGCAGCAGATTCGGCAGTTCGCGATCGGCGGCGAAGGCCGCGCGGATCGAGTCCAGTACACGCGCCCGGATGATGCAGCCGCCCTTCCAGATGCGCGCGATCTCGACGAAGTCCAGGCTGTAGCCGTACTCGCGCGAGGCCTCGCGCATCAAGGAGAAACCCTGCGCATAGCAGGTGAGAATGGACAGGCGCAGCGCACCTTGCAGGCAGGCCAGCAGCACGGCTTTGTCCGCCGCGGGAGGGGCCGCCGGGCCGGTCAATACCTTGGAAGCCGCGACGCGTTCATCCTTGATCGCCGAAAGGATGCGGCCTTCCAGGGCGGCGTTGATCGTGGGAATGGCCACGCCGAGGTCCAGGGCGTTCTGCGAAGTCCACTTGCCGGTACCCTTCTGCCCGGCCTTGTCGAGGATGACGTCGACCAGCGGCTGGCCGGTTTCCGGATCGGTCTTGTCCAGGACGGCGGCGGTGATCTCGATCAGGTAGGAGTTCATCTCGCCTTCATTCCAGCGGGCGAACACCTTCTGCATTTCGGCGGCATTCATGCCGAGGACGGACTTCATGAAGTCGTAGGCCTCGCAGATGAGCTGCATGATGCCGTACTCGATCCCGTTGTGGACCATCTTGACGTAGTGGCCGGCGCCGCCGCGTCCGATGTAGCCGCAGCAGGCGCCGCCGTCGACCTTGGCCGCGATGGCGGTGAGGATCGGCTCGACCAGACGGTACGCGTCTTCCTGGCCGCCCGGCATCAGCGCCGGACCGAGCAGCGCGCCTTCTTCTCCGCCGCTGACGCCGGAGCCGATGTAGCGGATGCCCATCGCTTCCAGGTCCTTGTTCCGCCGGTCGGTGTCCACGAAGAAGGAGTTGCCGCCGTCGAGAAGGATGTCGCCGGCCGCCAAGACCGGCTTCAGGTCGCGAATGACGGCGTCAACGGGCGCGCCCGCGGGAACCATCAGGAGGATCTTCCGGGGTGTGACGAGAGACTCGACGAGGCTTGCGAGCGTGGCGGCCGTCGTCATCCCGGCCTTGCCGGCCCATTTCTTTCTGGAGGCCTCCGCCTTGGCGGCGTCCAGGTCAAAACCGGCGACCGAGCAGCCGCGGCTCTGCATATTCAGGGCAAGATTCTGCCCCATGACTCCCAATCCCACGATGCCGATGTCGTATGGCATGAAAGCTTTCTCCCTTGGGGGGGCGCGCCCCGGGCGGCCCACTGCGGCGGATCACTCCATTCGCTGCTTGAAAGGACGGGCAACCCGGCGGCTCCCAGCCGTACAATTGGTGTACGAGGCAGGAGTGCTGCGCCGCGTCGCCGAGTTCATTACTCGTTATAGCATGTTCGCCCCGGGCCAGACCGCCGGCGTTGCCGTCAGCGGGGGTGCCGATTCGGTGTGTCTTCTGAACATCCTCAAAGAGCTGGCGCCGCGTTGGGGGCTCAAGTTGGTCGTGCTCCACCTGGACCACCAGCTTCGCGGCGAGGAATCGCGCCGGGACGCTGAGTTTGTAGAGCAGTTAGCGCGCGGGTTCGGATTGGAATACCGCCTCAAGCGTGTCAATGTGGGCGCGCTCCGGGCCGCTACGGGCGACAACCTGGAGCAGGCTGCGCGGCGCGCACGGCGGGAGTTCTACGCGGAGTCGATTCAGAGCGGGCTGGTGAGCAGGATCGCGACAGGCCACACGCGCTCCGACCAGGCCGAGACGGTGTTGCTGAGGCTGCTGCGCGGCGCCGGGGCGGCCGGGCTGGCGGGGATTCTGCCGGTGACGCCGGACGGCCTGGTGCGTCCATTGCTCGGCGTGGGCCGGGCCGAGGTCGAAGCCTTTCTCGGTGAGCGCGGAATCCGCTGGCGGGAGGATGCGAGCAATCAGGACTTTCGATTCGCCAGGAATCGTGTGCGCCGCCAGGTGCTCCCCACGCTGGCGCGCGACTTCAACCCGGCCCTGGAAGAGGCGCTGGCGCGTACGGCGGCGCTCGCCGGTGAGGACGAGGCGTACTGGGAGCGCGAGGCGGCGCGGCACGCGGCCGAAGCGCTGGTCTCGAGGCCGCCAGCGGTTCTGATCCAGGCCGGATCGCTGGCGGCGATGGCGCGTCCGGTGGCTCGACGCGTGGTCCGCCGGGCGATCGAGGAAGTTCGCGGGGACCTGCGGCGGGTGGAGTTCGAGCACGTCGAAAGAATCGCCGCGCTTGCCGAAGAGAAGAGAGGGCATGGAAGGGTTCAGCTTCCGGGCGTCGAAGCAACGCGCTCGTTCGATTGGCTGAGGTTGGCCCCCCCGGAGAAGGCGGACGGGCATGCCCGCCAGTATCAGATTCCCCTGGAGGTCCCGTCCACGATGACGTTGCCTGGCGGCGGGAGGCTGCGGGCGGTGGTTTCCGATGATGGGGCCGTCGCGCGTGGGCTGGATTGGGAGAGCCTCCCGCGGCCCCTGGAGGTGAGGTCGTGGCGTCCGGGCGACCGCTACACGCCGGCCGGGCGATCCAGGCCGGTATCGCTCCGGGAGCTTTTTCAGACTTGCCGTGTGCCGCTTTGGGAGCGGGCCGGATGGCCGGTGGTGGCCGGGGGCGGCGTCATCCTGTGGGTGCGCCGGTTCGGCCCCGAAGCGCGCTACCTGGCGGCGGGCGGTGGCCGGAAAACGCTGAAATTCGAAGAAATTGAGTAGCTTGCCGATTGGCGGGATCCTCCCGGGCGGTTGGGCCGTCTATAAGAATAGGGCTACAATGGTAACGAGGCCCCCCGCCTGTCTGGAGGCGCAATGAACTCGAACGTGAAAACGGCCATCTTCTGGGTGATCCTGATCTGCGTGGCCGTGCTGTTGTGGGTGGTGGTGCAGACCGGCAAGACCCGCCCGGACGACCTGCTGACGTTCACCGACTTTTTGAACCAGGTGGAAGCGGGACGCGTGGCCAAGGTCACCATCACGGGCACAGACGTGCGCGGCGAGTATCGCGACCAATCCAAGGGCCTGCGGACGCTGGTTCCGGCCAACTACCCCGACATCTACAAGTTGTTGCGCGAGAAAGGGGTAAACGTCGATATCAAGGAATCGAACTCCGGCAACTGGGTCAGCTTCCTGATACAGACGGTGCCGTTCCTGCTGATCCTGGGCTTCTGGATCTTCATGATGCGCCAGATGCAGAGCGGCGGCAACAAGGCGCTCAGTTTCGGCAAGAGCCGCGCCCGGCTGCATTCCTCCCAGCACAAGAAGGTCACCTTTAAGGACGTGGCCGGCGTCGAAGAGGCCAAGGAAGAACTCCAGGAGATCATCGAGTTCCTGCGCGAGCCGCAGAAGTTCCAGAAGCTTGGCGGGCGCATTCCCAAGGGCGTGCTGCTGATCGGATCCCCCGGCACGGGGAAGACGCTGCTGGCGCGGGCGATCGCAGGGGAAGCCAACGTGCCGTTCTTCTCGATTTCGGGTTCGGACTTCGTTGAGATGTTCGTCGGTGTGGGCGCCAGCCGCGTGCGCGATCTGTTCGAGCAGGGCAAAAAGAACGCTCCCTGTATCATCTTTATCGACGAGATCGACGCCGTGGGACGGCACCGTGGCGCGGGACTGGGCGGCGGTCACGACG
>CAZVIK010000098.1:0-13760 GCA_964627045.1 uncultured Solibacteraceae bacterium
GATCGGCTCCCGAACTTCGGCGAGGAGGGAGCCCAACACGCAATAGGTTGTTTTGACGCCGGCTTCTCGCTCGACCGAGAGCATCCGGTTCAAGCGGCCTTCAAAGACCGAATCGGGAGCGCCGGATAACGCGGAGTCGATTCCTTCGTGCCCGCGGCCGCGCTCGATGTCATGCCCGATGCAGGTGATCTGCCGCATCGCGCCGAGCTCTCCGCCGGCCTTGCGCAGCGGTATGAACCGCCCGCGATTCGCCGCGACGTCTACCGTCCAGGTTTCGCCCCGCACGTCCACGGAAAAAAGCCGATGCACGGCACGATCGTAGATCCGTTCAAAGAGCTCCGGCTGGACGCTGCGCTTCCTGTCGGTGTTCCGCATCGCCAGCCGGGAGTTCGGGAAACAAACGGTCTTAACGCCGCGTTCCCGGGCGAAGCTCAGGATGGCGTTTAGAAGCAAGTCGTTCCAGCCCCCGAAAAGCCTCTCGACGCGGGTCTTGAACTCGCGTCTGCGCCCGATTCTCTGCACCAGGTCGGCGAACCGGACCGTGCCGTAGAGCGTGTCCTCGACAAGGACGAGATTCGCCGTGGCGATCTGCCCGGCCATGCCCAACTGCTGGCGGTGCCAAACGATCTCGTCATCAAAAAAAAGGCTGGCAGGGAGGCCGCTCAGCAGCGGTGCGTCGGCATAAAGCTGAACCTGATACACCTTTGCGGGGCCGGTGAGACCGTACATCCGAGAGGCCAACTTGTAGCCGTCAGGTCCACATCTTGGCAGATAGAAAACCCGGTGGGCAAAAACTCCGGCTCTGCGGTGGCCGATTCGCACGAGCCTCTCGCAGGTGTCGCGGTCTCCAATGCGGTACCGGTACCGCGGCCGGAGGAGCCACTCACCTCCAAGGGAGCCGCCATCCTGAGCGGATGTCAAAGGCCTCGGCCTCCTTTTTCGATCTGTCGGCCTCGTCGGCAAATAGGGCCTGCTTTAAGTACGAGGACCGGCGAGCCTGAATCATGGCGTCAACCTCCTCGGGCGAAACGCCGTGCTTACTCCAAATCGCGCGCAGTTCGAGGATTTGCTGATTCAACGGCACGTGGGTGGTGAGCCGGTAACCCTCACGATGATCGCGGTAGAAGTACAAGCACTCCTGAACCGCTCGGAAACGGCACCCGTGTTCCGCCATCGTCCAGGGGAAGTCGTAGTCGTCGGCGCCGTGCGGGCCCCGATTCTCGTCCATCCCTCCGATGGCCAGCGCCGGGGCGATCCGCCAGCAGTGGAGATGCTTCACCGGGCCACCCTGCTTGAAGTCGTCCAATGTAAAGGAATCCCTGGCCGGATAGATCCCGCTGATCGGGCGGCCGGTCTCATCAACGATCTGCCGCGAGGAGTGGAAGAAGTCGGCTTCCGGGAAGCGGTGAATGTAATTCTCCAGCACCGCAATCGCATTTTCGGCCAGAAGGTCGTCGCTGAGCAGGTGACAGACAAAGGGAGATTGGGCCGCCCGCATTCCGAAGTTCAGAGCCCTGGTGAATCCGCGGGAAGGTTGCTGCAACAGGGAGAATCGGCTGTCGGCCAACTGGTCCAGCACTCGGCGCACCAGCGCCGCCGAAGCAGTGTCGTCACCGTCAACGACGATCAACGCGCGCCAATTCGGGGAACTCTGCCGGGAGATCGACCCGAGAGCTTCTCTCAAAAAGCCGGGGTGGCTCCGCCGGACTGCCGTCAGAACTGTGATCAGAGGAGACTGGGCCGCCGTTGTCATTCCATCGCAAGCGCCGTTGGGCACATGAACCACAAGGATATACCACGGCGGGATGGTTCATGCCCCTTTGCCACCGTCTTTGCCTTCGTTTCGCGCATCGCGTGGGTTATCATCTATTCTTCGAATTCTATGCGCGTCCTAATTGTCTACGACGTCAAAGGCTGGGCCTACCACCACCATACCCGTGCGCTCAAAAGACACGCTCCGCCCGATATCGACGTCGCTGCGTGCGCCGAAGACGAGGTGCCTTGGGAGACGCTGCAATGCCACGACCTTTTGTTCTGGATGCCGTACCGTACCGCGGCGTCGGCTCGGGCAAAGATAAGCGCGCGGGGGCTTCGCCTTCCGCTGTTGGTTTCCTACACCTATGGACCCTACAGAGACGAGGAGGTCTGGCGCCGGACGCTCGAAGTGGCGGATTTTGTGATCGTCAACAGCGTTCACCGGTGGCGCCTCGGCGGCGGCGTTCCACGAACGTGCGCGATTGCGAACGGTGTCGACGACGAGATCTTCCGTCCGGTGGTGCCCATCGCGAACCGGCCGCATAGGTGTCTTTGGGTCGGGTCGCATTTTGCCGCGGAAATCAAGGGCTACCCGTCGGTGATCCTGCCGCTTCAGGACGCGCTGGAGAAACGTGGATTCGAGTGCGACTTCCGGCTGGTGGACAGCTTCGCCGCTCCGCGGCGCCTGGAAGAGATGGTTGACTGGTACAACTCGGGATCCTACGTCTTGTGCGCTTCGGCCGAGGAAGGTACGCCGAACCCGATCCTGGAGGGGATGATGAGCGGTTGCGTGGCGGTCTCCACGCGTGTGGGCAACCTCCATGAGTTTGGGCGCGATGGGGAGAACTGCGTTATCGCGGAACGGAGTGCGGCGAGCTTTGTGGAAAAACTGGAGTACGCCAGGGAAAACCGGGCGAGACTGTCCCAAAGCGGTGTTGCCACGATGCAAGGCCGGCGATTCGCCTGGCGGCACCGGGCGCAATACTACTACCGTGTGTGGCGGCGTCTGGTTTGCGAGGGGCCGCAATCGCTGCGGCCGTTCCGGTACGACGAAACCGATTGGCGTGACGTTTAGGCGTGACCGGATCCCCGGCGGGAACGAGGTAGAAGCGAAATGGACACGCAGCGAGTCTCGGCGGACACCACGGTGTTCGTGACGACGATCGGGGACAGGGACAACTTCGAGGATTGCATGGCCCACCTGGAACGCCAGACCATCCGGTGTGCCATCGAGGTCATCGACCGGGTCGCCCCGATGTCGGCAGCGTTTCAACAGATGCTCGACCGGTGCCGGACCGAGTATTACGTTCAGGTCGATGAGGACATGATCCTCATTCCCGACGCGATCGAACAATTGGAGAAGTCGATTCGCCAGGCCCCGCCGGAGATCGCGCTGATCTGTGCGCCGCTATGGGATTGCGATTGTGAACGGCCGATTCACGGCGTCAAGATCTACCGGCACGCCATCGTCAAAGAGTTTCCCTACCGCGATGAGTTGAGCACCGAGAAGGGTCAACTGGCGCGAATGCAGACGGCCGGCTACGACGTTTTGCGCCTCCCGCTGGAGAGCCGGTCGGCCTGTCTAGGGGAACACGGCAAACACTACACTCCGGCGACCATCTTCACTCGCTGGCAGCGATGTTTCCACAAACACTGCCGGATGGGGAACATGAATTGGATTGAAGCATACCCGCCGTGGCTGCTGGATCGATACCTAAAAAGCCGTGAACCGCTTCATCTCTACGCCTTTCTCGGCGCGGTTGCCGGGATCACCGACAACGCTGCTCCGGATCGCGAGATGGACTGGCGCGTACCTAACCGTGCCCTGAAACGGATACAAACCTACTTCCCAATCGAATAACCCAAAGAACACCGTTTGGGCGTCCTCAGCTCAACCGGCGATCGGCGGCCACGGGAGCGCACGACGGTTTCGGCCGCCCGGCGGCGCGCGGCAATAAGGGGGCTCCGGCGGCAAGCGGAGGCGCAAAGGGGCCGGGCTAGAAAGCCCTGCCGCAGCCCGGAAGGGCTGCTCCCATAAGGGCGACGCGCCGGTCAATCGGTCTCGGAGCCGGGATGGGGGGATTCGTCTTCGAGGGATTCCAGCTCGTCGGCCGCGTCGGCGTAGCGTTTCAAGACGCGAACGACGTTGGAGGAGCCGAAGCCCGCCAGCCGCAGCTTGCGGTACACCGAGGCGAGGTGTTTCGGTTCGGCGAGATACGGGCCGAGCGGCGTGTGGCGGTACTTGCGGGCGAGGAAGGCCTCGATCAAGGCGGGCTCGTCGGTGTCTTTGTACGCGGAGGCGACGGCCTTCTGGGCGATGGAGGGGGCGACGCGGCGGCTGCGCAGGTCGCGCAGGACGCGCATGGGTCCAAAGCCCTGGTTCTCCAGGCGGGAGGCGGCAAAGGACTGGGCGTAGCGGCGGTCGTCGAGATAGCCGTATTCGCGCAGCCGGGCCAGAACACCGGCGACGTCGTCCTGGCTGGCGGCGCGGCGGCGGAGCTTGGAGGCGAGATCCGAAGCCGAGTGGGCGCGGCCGGCCAGGGCGCGCAGGGCGTACTCCCAAAGCGCGGCCGGATCGAGGCGGCGCGGCTGTTTTTGAGCCATGACGAGCTTCTCTATGTTAGTATGCGGATGGAAGCACCGGAAGCGCGAGAGCATCGCCGGAAAGGATCGTGTCCATGGCTGACGACAGCAAGTTGAGCTATTTCGTCCTGGGCTTGGGAATTGGCGTTGGGATCGGAATCCTGTTCGCCCCGCAGTCGGGGGAGGAGACCAGGCGCTACCTTCGCACCAAGGCCGGCGAGGGCAAGGATTATCTGAAGGATAAAAGCGAGTCTCTGTACGAGTCGGCCGGCGAACTGGTGGAGAAGGGCAAGGGTGTGGTGGCGCGGCAGAAGGACCAGCTTGCGGCGGCGCTGGAAGCCGGCAAGCAAGCCTACCGGGATGCGGTCGCCGAGACGGGGAGCGAACCATCCCCGGCCGAGAGCTAAGGGGAAGAGGCCGGAAGGCTTCGGGGTCCCGGATCATTCATGAGCGCAGACGCGTTACTTTACGTGATGACGGGCGCGGTGGTCGTGTCGGCCACGGCGCTGGTGTTCCAGGCCGTGCTGCTGTTGGGCGTGTACCGGTCGGCGAAAGAGATTCGCGGGCAGATGAAGACGATCGCCGGGCAGACCGAGACGTTTGTCCGCACGGCCGGACAGACGCTGGAGACCAGCCGGCAGCAGATTTCCGAGGTGGCCGGCCGGACGACCGAAGTGCTGGCCCTGGCCCAGAAACAACTGCTGCGAATCGACGACGTGCTGGGCGAATCCAGCGTGCGGGCGAAGTACAAGATGCAGCGGGTGGAATCCATCCTGGACGACGCCATTGGCCGGTTGAACGAGACGGTCGCGCTGCTGAACAAGGGAGTGCTGCGGCCGGTGCGCGAAGTGAACGCCGTGGCGGCGGGCGTGCAAACGGCGCTTCGCTACCTGTTCGGCGGGCGGCAGTTGACTGTCGAGCGGGCCACCAGCGACGAGGAGATGTTCATCTAGCCCGATGGCCGGGGCCGCAAGGGCTCCGGCGCGAAGGCCCGCCGGAAAACCGCACGGCGCCGGTCCATGATCGACATACACAGCCACATTCTGCCGGGCCTCGACGATGGTTCTCCCGACCTGGAGACGAGCGTGGCCATGGTCCGCATGGCGGCCGAGACCGGCACCACGGACATGGTGGCGAGCCCGCACGCGGACCTGCAATTCGGCTTCGATCCCACGGCGACCGAAGAGAAGATCGCGGAACTGTCCGAGGCCAGCGGCGGCGCGGTGCGCCTGCATTACGGCTGCGACTTCCACCTGCACTATGACAACATCCAAGACGCGCTGGCGCGGCCGTCGAAGTACACCATCGGGCACGGCAGCTACCTGCTGGTTGAGTTGCCGGAACTGCTGGCACTGAAGGCGGTGGACGACGCGCTCGGCCGAATCTGGGCGAGCGGGGTGACGCCCATCGTGACGCACCCGGAGCGAAACGGCATCCTGCAACGGCAGATGGACCACATCGCCGGGTGGGTGGCGGCGGGCTACCTGGTGCAGGTGACCGCACAGAGCCTGCTCGGGGAGTTCGGACGGCGGGCGCGGGCGGCGTCGCTCGAGTTGCTGAAGCGCGGGCTGGTGCAGATCGTCGCCAGCGACGGGCACGACTGCAAGGCGCGCCCTCCGCGGCTGGACATCGCGCGGGCGTGGCTGGCGAGCGAGTACGGCGAGCCGCTGGCCGAAAGGCTGTTCACGGCGAACCCCGGGGCGGTGATTCGCGGCGAAGAGCTGCCGCCGGCGGAGGAACCTGCCGCGGCCCAACCCCGAAAGTGGTGGCGGTTCTGAACTAGACTAAGGGCATGAGGCGGCTCGCGGTCCTGCTCTTTGTGTGGTTGTGCGGCGCGCCGTTGTGGGGCGCCACGGCCACCGAACTGGCGGCGGCCATACGCGACGTGGGCATCGACCCGGAGGAGTGCTACCGGGTGCGCGACCTGGCGTTCACCCGCGAGGACGTGCGGTTCTTCTTCAACGAAGGTTACATCGCCTTCGGCAAACCGGTGGCGGGACGCCGGAGGGCGGCGGTGTTCCTGGGAGAAGAGGAAGACGGCGACGCCGAACTGGTGGTGTTCCCGCCGAGCCGCGGCGAGCGGATGTCGCTGGCGCGCGCCACCAAGTCGCCCAACCTGAGCGAGCACTTCCGGCTGGCGGCGATGGTGTTCTCCGACAACTCCTACGAGGCGCTGCGCCGGGAGATCGAACTGGCCGGCGAGCCGCGCAAGAGCCCGGAGATGGGGCTGATCGCCGAGAAGAACTGGAGCGACGTGATCCGCAACCTGACCACAAGTTTCCTGGTGCGGATTCTTGAAGACACGCTCAGCAAGGCGGGTCCGGCGCAAGGTTTCTTCTTCGCGGCGCTGCGCGGGGAGAAGCTGGGGAATTTCGACGTGCTCTACGACGCGCGGCGCACAGAACAGGTGCTGATCGGCGCGATCGCCGAGCGGCAGGGTGCGACGTATTTCGACACGTGGACCAGTTTCCCGGCGCGCTCGTTCCGTAACAAGCCGCCTACGGAACCGGGGCCTGGTTTCGACCTGGCCGATTTCCGCCTGGCGGCTGCACTTGAACCGGACCTGAACCTGAGCGTGACCACACGGGTGAAGCTGACGCCCTCCGAGGACGGGCTGAGCGTGGCCGAATTCCTGATGTCGCCGCGCATGCGGATCACGGCGGCCACCATCGACGGCGAGCCGGCCGAGGTGTTCCAGCGCGAGAGCCTGAGAGAAAGCCTGATGCACGACGGGGCGGCGGCGTTCCTGCTGGTGCCGGAAAGCCCGCTGGCGAGGGGGAAGAGCTACGAAGTGGAGTTCCAGGCGGAAGGTGCGGTGATCCAGTCGGCCGGCAACGACGTGTACTTCGTGGGCGCGCGGGAAAGCTGGTACCCGAATACGGCGCGGCAATTTGCGACCTACGACGTCCGATTCCGCTACCCGGCCGATTTGGACCTGGTGCTGCCGGGCGACACGGTGGGTGCGGGCATCGAAGGGGCGCTCAAGTACAAGCACCACCGCGTCACCACGCCGGTCCGGTTTTTCGGGTTCAACCTGGGGGCCTACCAGCGGGCGGAGGTCACGCGCGGGCCCTACCGGATCGAGGTTCTCGCCAACAAACAGGCCGAGCCGGGCCTCCAGAAGGAGCGGACGGCGTACCGGGTGATTCCGAGGATGGTCTACGACCCGCGGTTGCGGAGGACCGACGTGGTGCCGACGATTCTGATCGAGTCGGTCGCGCCGAGCCGGCCGCAGCCGCAGGTCGAGCAATTAGCGGCCGAGGTCGCCAACGCCTTCGAGTTCATGGCGGCGCGCTTTGGGCCGCCGCCGCTCAGGAATCTGACCGTCTCGCCGATTCCGGGCAACTTTGGGCAGGGGTTTCCCGGGCTGGTGTACCTTTCCACCGCCGCGTATCTGAAGCCGGAGGATCGCCCGGCGGGCTTCACCAACGAGTACCAGAAGCTGTTCCTTTCCGATATCCTGCACGCGCACGAGATCGCGCACCAATGGTGGGGGAACTCGGTGTCGGCCTGGGGCGCGGAGGACGCGTGGCTGGTGGAGGCGCTGGCGCATTACTCGGCGCTGCTGTACGTGGAGAAGCGGCGGGGCAGCCGGGCGCTGGACGCGACGATGGAGGAGTTCCGGCGGCGGCTGCTGGAGAAGACGCCCGAGGGGCGGACCACCGAATCGCTGGGGCCGATCGTGTGGGGCGCGCGGCTGCTGAGTTCGGAAGCGCCCGACGCGCTGCGGGCGATCATCTACGAAAAGGGATCGTGGATCATGCACATGCTCCGGAAGAGACTGGGGGACGAGCCGTTCCTGGCGATGCTGGCCGAACTGGCGAAGACCTACGCCCGCAAGAGCATCACCACGGAGCAGTTCCGGGCGCTGGCGGCCAAGCACCTGCCGCCGGGGTCGCCCGACCGGACGCTGGAGACGTTTTTCCAAAGTTGGGTCTATTCGACGGGAATCCCGACGCTGGAACTGCAATCCTCCAGCAAAGGCAAGGCGCAGGCCTACACGGTGACCGGGACGGTGAAGCAGTCGGCGGTTGACGAGGAGTTCACCGCGTGGGTTCCGGTGGAGATCCAGTTCCGGACGGGCCGGCCGATGGTGCACTGGGTGAAGACCGACGGCGATCCGGTGGATTTCACCGTGAAGGTGAAACAAGCGCCGCTGCGCGTAGCGCTGGACCCGGCTGGGAGCGTCCTGGCGGTGAAACGGTAGCCGCCGCGCGCGCCGGCGCGACTGCGCTATCATTTGTCTTCCCATGGAAGAAACGCAAACGGAGCAAGCCCCGCGACGGGTGTCGGTGATCCTGGTTTCCTGCAACAACGCGGCGGGGTTGCGGAGGACGCTGGGGGCGCTGGAGGCGTTGCGGGAGCGGGAAACGATGGAAATCGTGGTCGTCGACAACGGGTCGACCGACGCCTGCCCACGGATGGACGAGGAGTTCCCGTCAATTACGCTGCTGCGGCTGCCGCGCTATTTCGGAAGGGTGAAGGCGCTCAACATCGGCATGCGGACGGCGAAAGGGGAGTTCTACTTCTACCTGGAGCCGGAGATGGAGGTGGCGCCCGACGCCATAGGGCGGCTGGCGGCGGAGTTGGACCGGAATCCGGAAGCGGCGGCCGCCTGCCCGCTGGTGGCAACGCCGGAGGGCGCGACGTTGACGCGGTTGCACCCGCTGCCGCTGCCCGGCGAGCTGCAACGAGCCTGGCGCGAAGGCGAACTGGAGGCATGGACCGTTCCGGCGGCCGGCGAGACGCCCGTCGAGGTGGACTACTTCCAACCGCCTGTGTTCCTGGTTCGGAGCTACTTTCTGAAAGGGCTGCGTTACATCGACGAGCGCTACGGCGAGGCGTGGTGGGACCTGGAGATCGCGGCCCAGATTCTGAAGGCGTCCAAGAAGATCGTGCTGGTGCCAGAGGCGCGCGTGACGGCGCCGCCAGCGGCGGGGGGGCAGGGGATTCCGGCCGCGGTGCGCGGCTTAATGGCAGCCGACCGCGCACTGAGCGCGGCGCTGTGGAGCGGCAAACACTACGGCGGATTCCAGGGCGCCAAGTTCCGCGCCGTGGCGACGCTGCGGGCGCTCGGCGGGGCGCTGGCGGTGAAAGATGCGGGTTGCCGGCTGGCGACGCTGCGGCACCTAATGACCGGACAGAAGCTGGACGGTTCGCTCTAAGGGCTTGTTGAAAAGGCCCGACGTCAGCCCTGAAGACCACACAGGCTGAAGCCCGCGCCACTCGAGTTCATGGAGTCAAGGCTCGGTGTGGCGCTGACTCGGGTCTGCGAACGGCTGTTACGATAAGCTCCTAACCTCAGGGAATCCCGTGAGTTTTAAGCCTTTTCCCATCCAGACAGGCAAGTTTTCGACAGGCCCGGCCGATAGAGCAGGCAGGACCGAAGCATGCCCGAAGTTCTGTGGATCGCTCTGCCGTTTGTCGCCGCGCTGGGGTCCGGCGCGTTGTCCTTCATCGTGGTGCAGGCGCGGATGGAGGCGTTGGCGGCCAAAGATCGGGAAGAACTGGTCGAGGTGCGCGCCAAGTTAGCGCAGCAGGAACAGGCCGCCGGCGAGCGGGTGCGGGCGGTGGAGGCCGACACGCGGCGCAAGGCGTTCGACGAGTTTCTGGCCGATGTGCGGATCGAGGAGCGGCACTACCTGCGCGAGATCGACACGCCCACCGAGCGCCGTAAGTGTCTGGTATTGCAGGAGCGTGTGTGCTTCCGGAATATCCCGCTGTCGCAGTGGATCGAGCGCGAACTGCCGTTTGAAAAAGAGACCGTACGAGGTGAGTCGAAGGAACTTCCGGCTCCGGTGGTCGTCCACCCGGCGCCCAACCGCCGGCGCCTGATCCGCTAGAGGGGGAAACTACTTGCCAGTGATAAGCATACGGGCCGCTATCACCAGGAGAAAGCCTGCGTACAAGCGGCGAATCAGGTGGGGCGGCAAGGAAATGACAAACTTCGCGCCGAAATACGCTCCCACGAAGAGACCCAAGGCCAGCAAGGCGGCGTAACGGACGTTGATGTGGCCGTTGCGGTAGTACTCGAACGCCCCCAGCAATCCGACCGGGGGAATCAGCGCCGCAAGGCTTGTTCCCAACGCCTCTAACTCCTTCATTTTCACAATGAAGAGCAGGGCCGGCACGATAATCAACCCTCCGCCGATCCCGAACATCCCCGCGAATACCCCAGCGATAAGGCCGACGGCCAACAGCGTCAGATTCGTCATGTTGGGAGAAGTCTAACAGAATCCATACGGCGCGCGTAAACCGGCGGGGCGGTCCGCCGTCAGAGTGGGTAGATATGATAGGCGTCATGGCGCGGCTGGCCGGGGAGGCATCCGGGATCGAGGCAAGCCCGGCCGGTTTCGACGACTGGATGCGGGCCGAGCAGCGGCGCGTGTACGGGTTGTGCTATCGCCTGCTCGGCGAACGCGATGAGGCGGACACGGCGGCGCAGGAGGTTTTTCTCAAAGCCTATCGCGCGTTGTGGGTGGAAGGGCGAGGCCGGCCCGAGGAACCCGCGGCGTGGCTGACGCGCGTGACGGTGAACTTGTGCCTCGACCGCTTACGATCGCGGCGGTGGCAGTTCTGGCGGCGGAGAACGGCGGCGGAGAGCGAACAGCGGGCGCTGTTGACGGCGGCGGACGCGGGGCCGGGGCCCGAAAGGCGGCTGCTGGCAGGGGAGATAGCCGCGCGGTTGGAAGAGTCGCTCGGACGCCTGAGCGAACGGCAGCGCGCGGTGTTCGTGCTGCGGCACTACGAGGACTTGAGCCTGGAGGAGATCGGACGCGCTCTGGGTGTGGACGTGGGAACGGTGAAGGCGCATCTGAACCGGGCGCTCGGGAAGCTGCGCGCGGAGTTGCGGGATCTGTATCTGGCAAGCGAGGCGGCGAAATGAGATCGAGACACTGGGACGACGACGAGGTAGTGGCCCGTCTGTACGGGCTCGGCCCAGAGGACGGGCACGCGGCGGAGTGCGAGGAGTGCGCAGCCCGGCTGCGGGCGATGCAGGCGGCGCGCGAAGGCGCTGCGGGGCCGGTCGCGGTGAGCGAAGAGTTTTTGGCGGCGCAGCGGCAGTCGGTCTACCGGGAGTTGGAGAGGGGAGCGGGCCACCGGCACTGGTACGCGTTCGCACCCGCGGCGCTGGCGACGGCGGCGGTGGTGGTGCTGGCGGTGGCGCTCTACCGGCCTTCGCCGGTTCCCGTCGCCGACCCGTCGGATGCCGCGCTGTTCGCCGAATCCTACGCGCTGGCTGCCGGCGAAGAACCGGAAGCCGTCCAGTGGATGCACGGGTTGTTTGAGACGGAGGTGACGCAATGACGAGATTCCTGGTGGTGATGGCGCTGGTGGCGCTGGCGGCGGTGGCGCAGGAGCCGGAACCGTTCGCCTGGTGGGACAGCCCGCTGGCGGCGAACCTGGACCTGTCGGCGGAGCAGCAGCGGCAGATCCGCGCGACGGTGCGGGACTACCGCGACCAGTTGATCGAGAGACGGGCGGCGGTGCAGATGGCCGAAGGCGCGCTACAGGACGTCATGAACGACGAGCCGGTGAACGAAGCGCGGGGGCGCGAGGCGATCGACCGCGTGGTGGTGGCACGGGGCGAATTGATGCGCACGGTGTCGCAGATGGCGCTGAAGATGCGCACGGTGCTTCGGCCGGAGCAGTGGCAACGGGTCCAGCGGCGGCGCGCGACGCAGGCGGTGCAGCGGCGGCAGGAGAGGCTTCTGCAACGTGGGGGCGTGGCGGCTCCAAAGCCGGTGGCCCCGGCCAAGCCCGTTCGTCCGGCGGCGCCGCAGGGGCCGGTGTATTGAGAGCTTTTTGAAAGAGCCCGATGGAAGCCCAGAAGACCACTCAGGCTCATTGACCGGCCGATCCATTTGGCGCGGACTTCCGTCTGCGATAGGCGTTTTCAACAAGCTCTCAACGGCGCGGCATGCGCGCGGCGAGCGACTGCTAAAATGGTGGGTAGAAGGCCCACCGAAATGCAGGCAACGCGAACCCTGGCCGAAGAGATCCTGGACTTGAAGCGGGAGCGGCGCGCCATTCTGCTGGCGCACCACTACCAGGAGTCCGAAATCCAGGAGCTGGCCGATTCGATCGGCGACAGCCTGGAGTTGTCGCGCAAGGCGCTCCAGTTCGACGGCGACGTGATCGCGTTCTGCGGCGTCTGGTTCATGGCCGAAACGGCCAAGGTGCTGAATCCCGGGAAGATCGTCGTGGTGCCGGACCGCGAGGCCGGATGCAGCCTGGTGGACGCCTGCACGGCGGAGCAGTTGCGGGCTTACCGGTTGCAGAATCCGGATCACGTCATTTGCAGCTACATCAACACGTCGGTGGACGTGAAGGCCGAAAGCGACATTCTATGCACGTCGCGCAACGCGGTGGCCGTGGTGAACTCGATTCCGCGCGAGAAGACCGTGTTGTTCCTTCCGGACCGCAACCTGGGCAACTACGTCAAGAAGGAAACGGGCCGCGAGAATCTGAAGATCTGGCAGGGGACCTGCGTGGTACACGCGACCTTCGCGGCGCGACGGCTAGCGGAAGCGCAGGCGGCGCATCCCGGGGCCAAGGTGGCCTCGCATCCGGAGTGTCCCGAAGAGGTGCTGGTGAAATCCGATTTTGTCGGCTCCACCTCGGCCATCATCGAATACTGCGTGAAGACGCCGGGCGAAGAGTTCATCGTCATGACCGAGAGCGGCGTCTCGCATTCGCTGCGCAAGCTGGCGCCGGAGAAGAAGTTCACCTTCGTGCCGAATGAGCAGTGCAATTGCAGCGAGTGCCCGTACATGAAGATGAACACGCTCGAAAAGCTGCGCGACGCGCTGCGCGACCTGAAGCCGCGGGTGGAGCTTCCGGATGAGACCATCCAGAGAGCTCTCCTGCCGCTGGAACGCATGCTGGCGGTGAAGTAGCGGCGGGCGGGCGCCCCAGGCCCGCCGTCACCGTACAATAGTAGTCTTCCATGCGCATCGCTCTGGCTCAGATCAACACCACGGTTGGCGACCTGGCGGGGAACCTGGATCTCATCGCGCGCGCGGCGCGTCAGGGCGCGGCGGGTGGCGCGGAACTGGTGGTCTTCCCGGAACTTAGCCTGACGGGGTACCCGCCGCGGGATCTGGTTGAAAAGCCCAGTTTCCTGGAGCGCACCGAACAGCACCTGGCGCGCCTCGCCGAAGCGACGGCGGAGTTGGACGCGGCGTTGGTGGTGGGCTACGTGGGCCGCTCCTCGGCGGCGACGGGAAAGCCCGCGACCAACAGCGCGGCGGTGCTGGAGCGGGGCCGGGTGGTATTCCGGCAGAACAAGATGCTGCTGCCCACCTACGATGTGTTCGACGAAGCGCGGTATTTCGTGCCGGCCGAACAGCAGGCGTTGTGCGAAGTGCGGGGGCGGAAGATCGCGCTGACGATTTGCGAGGACGCCTGGAACGACAAGC
>CAZVIK010000099.1:0-13734 GCA_964627045.1 uncultured Solibacteraceae bacterium
GCCCCGGTCATCGACCGCATCGAGATGGTGCGCACGGGCAAAGTGCGGCGGTCCAAGCTGTACTACCTTCGCGGCTTAAAGGGCAAGGCGGCCAGGTTGCGCGAGCGCGAGTGACCCGACGCGATTGCCCGAAATCCCGCCGCCGCTGCGACGCCCGTTTCGAGAGCGCGCTCGCCCGGCGGGGTTTCGTAGCCATCGCCGGATTGGACGAAGCCGGCCGGGGCTGCCTGTTCGGACCGGTCTTCGCATCGGCGGTGATCCTGCCTCTGGCGGCGCAGATCGACGGCGTGAACGACAGCAAGCAACTGACGCCCGCCGCCCGGCAGAGGCTGGCCGCTCAGGTCGAAGAGACAGCTTCGTGCTGGGCCCTGGGCCGGGCCGATGCTGTGGAGATCGACCGCATCAATATCTATCAGGCCTCGCGGCTCGCGATGAAACGTGCGGTGTCGGCCCTGAGCATCCCGCCGGATTTCCTGTTGGTGGACGCGCTTCAGGTGGACGTGCCGGTGGCGCAGCGCGCCTTAATCAAGGGCGACGCCCGGTCTCGCACCATCGCCGCGGCGTCCATACTGGCGAAGGTCCACCGGGACGCCTGCATGCTCGAATGGGATTTGCTTTACCCGCAGTACGGCCTGGCCCGCAACAAAGGCTACGGCAGCCCCGATCACTTGGCGGCCCTTGAGCGATTCGGCCCCACGCCGCAACACCGTTTCACCTTCGCGCCGGTACGGCGGTTCCTGCCGTCCGGCCAGCTGGACTTCACGCCGGCGGATCGGGGAGGCCGCTCGGCCGGGTAGCCGTCGGCACGCGCCGCCCGCAGCGGAGATCGACATGGAGGGAATGCCCAGCGAGCAGAAACCGTTCAGCCGCGGCCGTCGCTGGTTTCGCGGATTCCTGACGGCGTTTCTGTTCACGCTGGTTGGGACGGTGCTGGCCGTGCTGCCCTGGTTGCCGGGGTGGGACCAAAACTATCTCTCCGGCGGGGGCGCGGGATGGTATTCGGTTTGGATGAACCCCTATTTCCGCGTGGACGTCAGCGGTATCGGTGTTTTGAACCTTTGCGCTTCGTTCGTGGAGCTGGTGGACCTCATGCGAGGCCACCGGCATTAGAGCGTTCCAGGTAGAATGGATCTAGAGAGGCCTTTGTGGAGCAGCAGACACCGGCGGTCGTAGAGCAGTCCCAACCGCAGGCGGCGCCGCGCGGCGACGTCCTGCGCAACAGCCTGGCCGAGTGGACCGTCACGATCATTCTGCTGCTGTTTGGCACCACCACGCTGGTACAGGCGTTCGTCATTCCCACCGGTTCGATGGAAGACACCTTGCTGATCGGCGATCATTTGCTGGTCGACAAACTCGCCTACGCTCCCGAGGGGCCCCTCTCGAAATACCTGTTGCCCTACTCACCCATCCGGCGCGGCGACATCATTGTGTTCCGCTACCCCATCGATGTGGCGCAGACCTACGTTAAGCGCGTGGTGGGCGTCCCGGGGGACCGGATCCGGATCGAGGACAAGCAGGTGTATCGCAACGGCGTGCGGCTGGCCGAGCCCTACGTGTATCACAAGACCGAGTACATCGACTCCTATCGCGACAACTTCCCCAGCGATCCGAACGCGCGCCTGGAGGAGCCCGCTCTCGAGATGCTAGAGAAGAACGTGGTAAACGGCGAAGTGGTGGTGCCGGCCGACTGCGTGTTCGCCATGGGCGACAACCGCGATTCCTCTTTCGACAGCCGCTACTGGGGCTTCGTCCCCCGCGCCAACATCATCGGCAAACCGCTCATCATCTACTGGTCCTACGACGCTCCCACAGAAAGGCTCGCCACGTCGTCGATCAGCCTTGACCATGCCCTGGACCTGGTGCAGAATTTCTTTACCAAGACCCGTTGGCGGCGCACGTTCCGCCTGATCCGAGGCTACTCCTTCGGTCAATAGAGGCTAAAGATGGCGTTCGAAATTCACCCATTGAGAGAACTGTTGGTGCGCCCGGCGGTTCCGCCGGCGTTGTCGCGGCTGGAAGAACTGGCGTTGAATCTCTTCTACACCTGGGAGCCGTCGGTCCGCAGCGTCTTTCGCCGGCTCGACCCGGCGCTTTGGAAGGCCTGCCGCCGCAACGCCGTGCTCATGCTCGGGCGCGTGAGCCAGGACGTGCTGACGCGCGCCGCGGCCGACCCGCGCTACCTGGCGCTCTATCGCCAGGCGTGCGAAAAGCTGGACGCCTACATGCAGCCGCCCGAGGAACCGGACCGCGGGAAGCTGACGGCTTACTTCTCGATGGAATTCGGACTGGTGGAGTGCCTCCCCATCTACTCGGGCGGCCTGGGCGTCCTGGCCGGCGATTTTCTGAAAGCCTGCAGCGATGCCGGCGAGCCCGTCGTGGGGATGGGCCTGCTGTATCAAAAGGGCTACCTGGCGCAGGTGCTCAATCCCGATGGCTGGCAGCAGGAACGCTACCCGACCAACGACTTCTACACGCTGCCCGTCAAGCCAGTGATCGGGCCCGATGGCCGGCACCTCACCGTTGCCGTGAAGATGCCGCGCGGCCCGGTTCACGCCGCTGTATGGCAGGTCCGCGTGGGGCGGGTGACGCTCTATCTTCTGGACACCAACATCGCAGAGAATACCGACGCCGAGTACCGCGACATCACCGACCGGCTCTACGGCGGCGACAACGTCACCCGGATTCAACAGGAGATCGTGCTCGGAATCGGCGGCCTGCGGGCCCTGAAAGCCTTGGGGCTGGATCCGACGGTCTTTCATATGAACGAGGGGCACTCCGCGTTTCTCGCGCTGGAGCGCGTCCGCGTGCTGATGCACGAGCAGGGGCTGAACTTTGCCGAGGCGTGCGAGGCTTCGCGAGTGAACAACGTGTTTACGACGCACACCTCGGTCGCCGCCGGAATCGACATCTTCGAACCCGGCCTAATGCACGAGTACTTCGACGGCTACTGCCGCGAGACTGGCATTAGCTTCGACCAACTTATGTCGCTCGGGAGGTCCAACCCCAGGGATGCCGGCGAGCGCTTCTCCATGGCCGTTACGGCCATCAAGACGTCGAGCTACCGCAACGCCGTCAGCCGGCTGCATCAACATGTGAGCCAGCAGATGTGGTCCGGCCTGTGGCCGGAGCTTCCGGTCTGGGAGATCCCCATCACTTCGATCACCAACGGCGTCCATCTGCGAAGCTGGTTGAACACGGATCTGGTGGGGCTTTACGACGAGTACCTTCAACCGGATTGGCGCGAACAGTACGGCGACAGCGGGCGCTGGAGCATGGTAGCCGATATCCCCGGCAACGAACTCTGGGACGTCCATAGGCGCCGCAAGCGTAGGCTGATCGGATACGTCCGGGAGCACCTGGCAGCCTGCCTGGCCGCGCGCAAGGCGCCGGCCGCCGAGGTGCAGCGAGCCTCGCAGGTGCTGGACCCGGATGCGTTAACCATCGGCTTCGCACGCCGTTTCGCCACCTATAAGCGCGCGACGCTGTTGTTCCGCGACATCGCGCGGCTGAAGCGGATCCTTTGCAATCCGCAGCGGCCGGTTCAGGTGGTCGTCGCTGGTTTGGCGCATCCCAAAGACCAGCCGGGCAAGATGCTCATCCGCGAGATCGTGCAGTTGTCCCGCGACCCCGACCTGACCGGGCGCCTGGTCTTCGTGGAAGACTACGCCATGGAGGTTGCCCGCGAGATGGTGCAGGGTGTTGACCTGTGGCTGAACAACCCGCGGCGTGGCGAGGAAGCCTGTGGCACCAGCGGGATGAAAGCCGGCTTCAACGGCGTCCTGAACCTCAGCATCCTGGATGGCTGGTTCGACGAGGCGTACGAACAATCTGGCGGCTGGGCCATCGGGGACCGCGAACCCTATTCTGAGGATCAGGACGAGATCCACGCACGGGCCATTTACTCCCTTTTGGAAAACGAAATTGTGCCGGTGTACTACGATCGCGGTCCCGACGGCGTCTCGCAAGAGTGGCTTCGGCGCGTGCGGCAGTCGATGGAACATATCAGCCGCCAGTACAACTGCCGACGCATGGTAGCCGAGTACGCCGCCGAGCTGTACGATGCCGCCCATGCGGCCTGGTCCGGCGCCGTACAGAACGGGTTTGAGAGCGTCCGCAAACGGCTCCAGTGGACCGCCGGTGTGGAACGGGTATGGGATCGTGTTCGGATCCTGGATACGACCCACGGACCCGACGGCGCGGTGATTAACGGCCAACCGGTCCAGCTTCGCGCCGTGGTGGACCTGGCCGGCCTGACGCCGGGTGATGTGCGTGTTGAGGCCGTCGTCGGGCGCGTGGGCGCCTCCGGGGCGCTGGAGCAGGCGGAGGTGCTGGTTTTGCCCGCCGTCGAACAGCGTGAATCGGTTCACGTTTTTTCCCGAGAGGTGCTGCCCCGTGAAACCGGGCGGGTCGGTTACGCTGTGCGGGTTACGCCGAACCATTTTGACGACCCGCTGACCCGGCCCTGTCACGCGCCCCTGAAGTGGGCTCAGGGCGAGGCGCACCGCCGCCTGTAACGCAGTTGACGCTGGTATTCTCAGCTGATCCGTGGTACATAGGAATGTGAGACCCGAGGTTTGGGGCCGAGGCTGGACTGGGAAGCCCTCCGGGTCGCTCCGAAGTTTTTCCACGTCAGGCCGCGCGGGACGCGGCGGGGTTTAAGAAACCTGACAAAGCGGTCCGATGAGGAAGTGTAGGGCTACACGGGCCACTGTTCCAGAAGGATTCACCGATTCAAAGACTCGCCAGGAGCCGGACTTCGGCCATGGATAGCGATCGCAAATATAAACAACGTGGTTACATGGACTCTGGCTGGGACAAGCCCCAAGGTGGGCCTCGCGGCGACGACCGTCCGCGCCAACCGGGGCCCCGCCTCCCGTTGGACGTGACCGGGCCGCGCCTGCCGCGCCTGGTAGAATCCGTGGTGGCCTCACGCTGCTTCAGTTGCGCCACTGCATTGCCGCCGGGCGTCGACTTTAAGGGCAATTGCCCCAAGTGCGGCGTGGCCCTGCACTGCTGTAAACAGTGCACGCACTTCGATCCGTCCAAGCGGTTCCAGTGCGTCAAGCCGATCGCGGTGCGCATTGCGGTCAAGGACCAAGCCAACGAGTGCGAGGCGTTTAAACCGCGCGTCACGGTCGCTCGCGATGCCGCGCCCGGCGCCACTGCCGCGCAAAACGGCTCGTCCGCGCCCGCGTCGGGGAAGGGCCCCAGCGAGGCGCGGGCCGCCTTCGACAATCTGTTCAAAAAGTGACGCCACCGAAAGGACTCCACCCGTGATGCGAGCCGCCGAGTTGTTCGAGCCGCGCAGATTCCGCGTCGTGGAGGTGAAGGCCCCGCCGGAGCCCGGTCCCGGTGAAGTACAGGTCCAGGTGAAAGCCGTTGGCATCTGCGGTTCCGACAGCCACAACTTCAACGAAGGCAGCGTCGGGGACACGCCTTCCACTTACCCGATGGTGTTGGGACACGAGCCCTCGGGCATCGTACTCAAGACCGGCGAAGGCGTTTCCGGGTGGTCGCCCGGTGATCGAGCCGCGCTGGAACCGGCCATCTACTGTTACGGCTGTGAGTTCTGCCTGTCGGGGCGGCACAACCTCTGCGAACGGATCCGGTTCCTCAGCACGCCACCGGACCCGGGCTTTTTCTGCGAACGGGTGAATCTGCCGGTGGTGAATCTGTTGCCGCTGGCGCCGGAGCTGAGTTTCGATTACGCCACGCTGTTCGAACCCTTGGCCGTGGTGCTTCACTCGATGAAGTTCGCCTCGGTGCAACCATCGGACACCGCAGCTGTATTTGGCGCGGGGCCGGTTGGATTGATGACGGCGGCGATGCTGAAGCTCTGCGGCGCGCGGCGGATCTTTTCGATCGAACCGGTGGCGGACCGGCGGCGGATGGCGGAGGCGATCGGAGCCGACGCCGCGTTCGATCCGGGCGCCGAAGACGCGGCCGGCGTCTTGCTCAGGGAGACTGGTGGCCGCGGCGTGGACGTGGTCGTCGACTGCGCCACGCGCGGCGACTCGATCGACAACGGCCTTCGCGCCGTGCGTAACGGCGGACGCATCGTGATGACCGGCATACCCGTCGAAGTGCACACGCCGTGGCAGTCGCACTTCGCCCGGCGCAAGGAACTGACCGTTTACAACGTGCGGCGATCCAACCATGAATCGGAGGCCGCGCTAAATCTTCTGCGCCGGTTTCCAGCCTTATTCGCGCCTCTCATCACGCACACGCTGCCCTTGGAAGGCGTTCAGAGCGCGTTCGAAATGCTCGAGGTCTACGCCGGCGGCGCGGCCAAGATCGTTCTGCGGCCGTAGCGTTCTAGGTGAGCGACTCGAGCTTGTTCAGCCCGTCCAGGTACGCCTTGACGCTGGCCTCGATGATGTCGGTGGAGGCGCCGCGCCCGAGCACCGACCGGCCCGCGCCTTCCAGCTTCACTGTGACTTCACCCATGGCGCCGGTGCCGCTGCTGGTGGCGCGGATTTCGTAGCGGACCAGCCTGGCCGCAGTGTTGGTCGCCTGCGCGACCGCTTTGCAGGCGGCGTCTACCGGCCCGTCGCCCACCGCAGCACACTCCCTGGTTTCGCCCTTGACCTTGATCCGGACCGCCGCCGTCGGAATCGCCGCGCTCCCGCTGTAGAAATGCAGGTACTCCAGGCGGTAGGTTTCTGGCGCCGGGTGGATCTCGTCGTGCATGATGGCGACCAGGTCCTCGTCGAAGACCTCCTGCTTCTTATCGGCCACGGCCAGGAATCGCTGATAGGTCTGCTCGATCTCGTCGGCCGAAAGCGTATAGCCGAGCTTCTTTAGCCGGTCGCGCAGGCCGTGACGCCCGGTACGCGCCGTCAGCACGACCCGGCTATCGCTCGATCCGACGTCCTCCGGATGCATGATCTCGTAGGTCTCGCGTTGTTTCAGGAACCCGTCCACATGGATGCCGGAACTGTGGGAGAACGCGTTGGCGCCGACGATGGCCTTGTTGGCCGGCACGGCCATTCCGAGCATGTCGGCCACCAGGCGGCTTGTGCAGCACAGTTCGCGTGTGTCCACGCCCGTGGTGACGCCGAAGTAGTCCCGCCGCGTCCGCAGCCCCATCACCACTTCTTCCAGCGCCGCATTGCCCGCGCGCTCCCCAATGCCGTTGATGGTGCCCTCCACCTGCCGGGCGCCGTTGTAGACCCCGGCCAGAGAATTGGCCACAGCCAGGCCGAGGTCGTTGTGGCAATGCGTGCTTATGGTGGCCTTGGCGATGTTCGGCACGTTTTCGCGGATGGAACGGATCAGCGCGCCATACTGCTCCGGAACCGTGTAGCCGGTCGTATCGGGGATGTTCACCACGGTGGCGCCGGCGGCGATGGCGGCCTCGAGCATCTGGAACAGATAGGCCGGCTCGGCGCGCCCCGCGTCTTCGGCGTAGAACTCCACTTCGTCGCTGAACTTGCGGGCCAACTTCACGGCGTCCACCGCCATCCGGATGATCTTGGCCCGCTTTTCGGCCAGCGTCCGCCCGTACTTCTCGTCGCGGAACTTGCCCATGATGTGGATGTCCGAGGCGCCAATGCCTGTGTGGATACGCGGGCGCTTGGCCTTGGCCAGCGCCTTGCCGCAAGCCTCGATGTCGCCCGGAACCGCTCTGGACAACGCACAGATGGCCGGCCCCTGGATCTCCTGCGCGATCAGTTGTACCGCCTTGAAGTCCTCGGGCGAGGAGGCGGGATAGCCGGCCTCCAGGACATCCACGTTCAGCCGCGCCAGTTGGCGGGCCACCGTCAGCTTGTCGCGGCTTCCCAGCCGTGTTCCAGCGGCCTGTTCTCCGTCCCGGAGCGTGGTGTCAAAGATAACGACTTTGTTGGGCATGATGTACTTCTCAGTGTATCGCCCGGGCCGCCGCAGCGAGCGGGCGCCAGCGGCCTCAGGGCCGCTCTTCCATGAAGTAGTAGCTGATCATGTGAAGAACGGCGAGCTGCGCCTCTTCGCTGCGCCCGATGTGGGGCATGGGAATGTGAATGTTCAGTTGCCCCAGCGCTCCGATCCGCCCCCCGTCGTAGCCGGTCAAAGCCAGCGTACGGCAACCGATCGAATTGGCGTACTCCAGCGCGCGGACCACGCTCATCGAGTTGCCCGATCCGCTCAGCCCCACCACGACGTCGCCCGGCTCTGCGAAGTTCTTCAACTGCTCGACGAAGGCCGATTCGTAGCCGACGTCGTTGGAATACGCCGTGACCAACGGCATGGAATCCGTGAGCGCGATCATCCGGAATCGCGACTCCCGCCCGTAGCTCGCGCCCTTGGTCACCTCGCAGGCGAAGTGGGAGGCGTTGGCGGCGCTGCCCCCGTTGCCGCAAACGAAGATCCGCCGGCCGGAGGCTCGCGCCTCGCGGAACCACCGGATCGCCTCCTCAACCTTGTCGAGGGGGATCGACTCGATGGCCCTGAGTGTTTCTCGCTGATAGTCCCGTAGGAATTCCACGCGGCGGGCTCCCCATGGACCATTGTGCCATAGGGCCGCCTCCGCGCATTCTCAGAGCCAGTACTGCCACTTGTCCGCTGTCAGCACGTAGACCGCCAGGCAGCCGTTGGTAACCGCGTGCGCCAGAATGCAGTCGGCCAGGCTCCGTGTACGGATCATCCACCAGTTGTAGACCGCCCCAGCGGCCAGCCCCACGTCCCAATACGGTCCGTGTTCGCTCGCAAATAGAGCCGCGCCGATCCAGAAGGACGAAGCCGTCCAGGCGCCCAAGGCGACCGAGCGGAAATCGCGCGAAATCAGGTAGCGCATCAGCCAGGCCCGCCAGAACAACTCCTCCACGACTGGCACCAGGAGCGCCGACCCCGCGACGCGGAAAAACAGAAAGAAAAGGGACCGCTGTTCGGCGCCCGGAGTGGCCGTGGAAACCGCACCGGTGATCGAGTTCGTGAAAACCCAGTGCGAGCGGTAGCCGGGCCACAACAGGTCCGGTCCGATCCAGATGAGGAAGACCGCCACCCCGACCATCACGCTCGGCAACCCGCGGCGCGATGGCCGCCACTCCACGACTCCTCGCGACCAGATCCAAAGAACCGCCGTCACCACCATGACGCGCAGCGGGTACGTGACGGCGATACCCCCGGGCACATACGGCGTGGCCGCCAGTAGCAGCAAGAAAGCCGCAAAGGGCGCCACGTAGGGCCAGGAGGGGTTCGCGGCCCCGAAGTACTTGGTCAGTCCCTACAGCGAAAGCGTCCCCCGAAGCTAGCCGATCTTTTGAAGAAGGCCGCGGATCTTGCCTTCCTCTTCCTTGGCCGGCCGGTTCCGCAGCGCGGCCTCCAGTTCCTGCTTGGCCTGTGCGCGGTTACCCTGCTGGAAGAGCGCCATCCCCAGATGGTAGCGGAAGGTCGGGTTCTGCGGCGCCTTGCCAACGATGTCGCGGTAGATGTCCAGGGCGTTGCCGGTGAGGTTTTTCTTCAGGTAGATCCACCCGAGAGTGTCACTCACCTCCAGCGAATTGGGGGCCTTCTGCTTGGCGCGCTGCGCGTAGGTGAGCGCCACATCGAGATCGCCGCCCTGCTCGGCGATGACATAGGCCAAGTTGTTCAGCGCCACGGCGTTGTCCGATTGCAGGCGGAGAATCTGCTCGTACTCCGCCTTGGCGTCCACTTCCCGTCCGGTGGAGTGCAGAAGGAGGGCCAGCCAGATGGCGGCGTCCGGATTGCTCGGCTGGAGCTGTTTGACCTTCCGGAACCCCTCGATGGCCTGCGGCGTCCGGCCCATCCGGCGGTAGGTCTCCGCCAGGCGCAGGTTCAAGTCCGCTGAATCGGGTTCTTTGGCGAGCATCTGCTTGAAGATGTCGGCGGCCGCGTCGTACTTCTCCGCCAGGACGTTGGTATTGCCCAGGGCCATCTGGAGTTCGCGGCGCCCGGGCGCCTTCGCCTGCTCGCTTTGCAGCAACGCAATGGCTTTGTCGAATTGCCTTTGCGCGCTGAATACCTCGGCCAGGCCGATCTCGCACAGCACCTCGCCTTTGCCATCGGACAGGCATTGGCGGAACACCTGCTCGGCGGCGCGGAAATCCCGAGCCGACAGTTCCAGCAGTCCCAGCCGGAACTTCGCCTCCACCAACTGCGGGTTCGCCTTGATCAGATTTTGCAGTTCGACGCGCGCGTCGGACAGTCTTCCCAGGCTGTTCAGCGCCTGTGCCCGGAGCATTCTGGCAAACGTGTTGCGCGCGCTGAGGCGCAAGGCTTCGTCGGCCGCCTGCAACGCCGCCGCACCTTCTCCGCGCAACAGATGGATCTGCGTGACGGCCAGTCTCGGCGCCAGGTAGTCCGGCTGAATGTCAATAGCGGCGCGGAATTGGGTTCTGGCCAGATCCAGGTCTCCCTTGGCCCAATAAGCCCGCCCCAGGTTGTAGCGTACGACCGCGTTCTTCGGCAGTTTGCCAACGGCCGTCTCCAGTTCCGTCACGGCCTGCTGCAACTGGCTGCGGTTGCCGGCCTCCAGCCACAGCGTGGCGCGCAACGCCATACCGACCGGATCGTTGGGGTTTTCTTTCAGGATCTGCTGATCCAACAGCGCAAGCGCCTGGTCGCGCCGCCCTTGAAGGACGTACACGTCGGCCATCTTCCTCAGGAAGTTGAGCCGCTGTTCTTTGCCGGCCCCCAGCCCGCCTTTGTATGTTTCCAGGGCCTTGTCGAACTGGCGGAAGGTCATGTAGAAGTCGCCCACCCGCTCGCGCCCGTCCGGAAAGGTCTTGGCGTCGGCCATCACCGCGTTCAGAATGCGGTCTGACTCGTCTTGCCGGTTCAGCAGAAAGTAGTGCGTCGCCAACTGAATCTTGTACTGAAGAACTGTGGGGTTGTTGTCGGTCTTGGCCTTGCGGATCTTCTCGGCCTCGGCCGGCAAGTTCCGGCGCATGTATTCGCGGTACAGCAGGTCGTAGGCCGACGAATTCGACTTGTCGCGCGCGATGATGCCCGTGAGAATCTTCTCGGCGTCGGCGGCGCGGTCCTTTTGGATCAACACCTGAGCTGTCGCGAGATCGAGATTCACGTCGCCGGGCTTGGACTTCCCGGCGAGCTCGAACTTCGCGAGCGCACCGTCCAGGTCTCTGTCCCGCCAGGCCCTGTACCCGTCCATGCGGAGCCGGTCGAAGGACTGCTCGGGCAGTTCTTTCCGAAACTCGTCGAACACGGCCTCGTAGTTCTTGCTCCGCTGCGCGTCCGACATATAGGCGAGGAGATAGATGTCGGCGAGTTTTGTGGTGGCGTCGTCCTTGTCGGGGCCGGGCTTGTCTTTGAACAGCGAGAAAGCCCGGCGAAGACTCCGCTCCGCCGCGGCGAAGTTGTTCATCTTCAGGAACGCCAGCCCCAAACGGTAGTACGCCTCGCCGTACATGGCGTCCTTTTTCAGGGCACTGCGGTACATGATGGTGGCTTCGTTGTATTTGCCCCGTTCGAAGTAGCGGTTTCCACTTTCCAGGTACTTCCGCTTGGCGACGTTCGGGTCCCGGCTGCACGCGGTCCCCAGCAGCAACCCCGCGATCAAAACGTATATCCAGCGTTTCGGCATGGTGGTTTTTGGCGCCCTCCGCTCCACCATGCCATCATAGGACATGCGGACCCCGTACGCCTATACCCCGGCACTTCCGCACGTTCGGGAAGGAGGCAGGACCAGGTGACCTGGATGCCCGCTCACGGCCCCGCGCCACTGGACGAGCGGCGTGTTCACGTCTGGAGGGCGTTCCTCGACCGCTCCCCCTGTGAGGTCGAAGCCGCAGCCTTGCTTCTTTCGGAGGACGAGCAGGCGCGGGCGGCGCGCTTTCGAGTGGCCGCCGTGCGGGACCGATTCACGGTCTGCCGCGCGATTCTCCGCAGGTTGGCCGGCATGTACGCGGCCGTGCCTCCAGCGTCGCTCCGCTTCGGCTACCGGGAACATGGCAAGCCTTACCTGGACCCGACGCCCGGCCCGCGCGACATTCGGTTCAATCTGTCGCACTCCCATAGCCTCGCACTGTTCGCCTTCGCCGTCGGCCGCGAGGTCGGCGTGGACCTCGAGATGGTCCGTCCAGAAAGGGACCACCAGAAGCTCGCCGCCAGATTTTTCTCGTCGCGCGAGGTGGCGGCCCTGCAAGCGCTGGCCCCGGAGGAACGGTCCGCGGCCTTTTTCCAGTGTTGGACCCGTAAGGAAGCGTACCTGAAGGCCCGCGGCGAAGGCTTGGCCATCCCGCTGGCCAGCTTTTCGGTGTCCGTCGGCCCTGCTTTGCCTCCTCAACTCATTGAAGTTGAAGGAGATCCAACAGAAGCAAGCTGCTGGTCGATGGCGTTGCTGGAGCCGGACCCGGCCTACGCTGCCACCCTGGCGGTCCAGGGCTCCGCCGCACCGCTCGATCTGTTCGACTTTCCAGCCACCGGCCTGGACCCTTTCCTTCCCTGAGAGACGGCCGGCGCTGGGACCACTTCATTTGGTGCGGTCTCCGTTGCCACAGTGCGCCGCTTGTCCGTTGCTGGCCTTCGCGATTTGCGCTGTGGTCTTCACAACGGCACTTGCATCCGACCAGGGGGCGAAGGCCGCCTACGTGGGCGGGACCTTGGCGGGCGTGCCGGCGGGAGCGTCCGGCCGGATGCACACCACCGACCCAGACGCCCTGCGCTTTCAGGCCGCGAAAAGCGCGCTCCGTATCCCCTATGAAAGCGTCAATTACCTGGAATACGGACAGCAGGCCGGGCGGCGGCACCTATTGGCCGTCGCCGTCTCGCCGCTTTTCTTGTTGAGCAAGTCGCGAAAGCACTTCCTGACAGTCTCCTACCGCGACCAGGACGGCCATCAGCAGGCGGCGGTCTTCCGCGTCGACAAGAAGGACGTCCGGTCCGTGCTCGCCGGCTTGGAGGCGCGAACCGGCCTCAAGGTCGACTTCCAGGACGACGAGGCCAGAAAGAGCGGTGGGGGATGAGGCTGGCCTACACCCTCGGACTCGCGGCTCTGTTGACGGCATCGCTCCAGGCCCAGAGTCAACCCGCCCCGGTCCCGGCCCCGGCCCCGGCAAAGGACGACCCTGAAAAGACGCTGGTCCGTTTGCTGAACGTGCGGCGCGTGTTTGTGGACCGGCTGGGAGGGGGGGAGGCCGCCGCCCAGGTACGGGATATGATCATCAGCAGCCTCCAGGCCTCCAAGCTGTTCATCATCACGGAAAGTGAAGCGCGGGCCGACACGTTTCTTCGCGGGTCGGCCGAGGACCTGATCTTCACGGACACTTATGCATCCAGCGACAGCCTCAGCGCCCGCGCCTACGCGGGGACCGGGTCGGACCCGGACCGTACGGCCGCCAACCGCCGCAGCCGCACCGCCGGGGTGACCGTCGGTGAAAGCGAGTCCACCCGGACCTCGGAGCGCCGCCACGAGGCCAGCGCCTCGGTTCGTCTGGTCGACAAAGACGGAGATGTGATTTGGTCCACGACGCAGGAGAGCACCGGCGGGAAATTCCGCGGCGCAAGCGCCGATGTCGCGGACAAAATCACCCGGCAACTGCAAAAGGACTTCGAGACCGCCAGGCGTGGCCGCCTCTAACAGCCGGGCGTAGCACGGTTTGTTGTTTTTTCACTCACCCGCAAAAAAGTTCTGGACAAACAGGTGTGAATCTCTTATACTGTATACAACCAAGTGCTATAACATAGCATCCCCGGCGACGAGGCCCAGCTCGTCGCCAGCCCCTCTGAGTGGAAGCCCTGCGGTCCCAGCCGCAGGGCTTCTTTCTTTATTGTCCC
>CAZVIK010000100.1:0-13512 GCA_964627045.1 uncultured Solibacteraceae bacterium
CTTTCTGCTCAAGTACACCAAGCTCGGCCGTTACGCCTACGCCATTGGCAGCAACCCGGAGGCGGCTCGCTGTTCGGGCATCCGCATCCGTCCGTGCACGATCGCCATCTACGCGCTTGGCGGAGCGCTGGCCGGCATCGCCGGCATGGTGGAAGCCGCGCGCCTGGTCACCGGCCAGCCCACCGCCGGGGAGGGCTACGAGTTGCGCGTCATCGCCGCCGTGGTCATCGGCGGAGGCAGCCTGAACGGGGGCCAGGGAACGGTGCTCGGAACCATCGTGGGCGCGATGATCATGGGCTTGCTCAGCAACGGCTGCAACCTGCTCGGCATCTCGCCCTTCGTGCAGCAGGTGATTATCGGATCGGTCATCATCCTGGCGGTCACCTTCGACGAATTCCAGCGCCGCCGGGCGGCGTGACAGGTGCGCGCTGCCGGAACGCAGATTGCCGCAACCGCCGGCCGGGCGCGCCGCGTCCATGGCATAGAATAGAATAGGAATCTTCCCCTATGCGTATATTCCAGTTGCGTCTCTGCGGACTGACTTTGGCCGGAGCCGCGGCCCTCTTCGCCGCCGCTCCCTCGAAACCGGCGGCGACGGCGGCCGCGCGCGCGCTGGAGAGCGTCCCGGCGTGGTTCGAGCCGAATCGCGGGCTGCTCGACGCCGAGGTCAAGTACTTCTCGCAGGGGGCCGGCTACCGGCTGTCGCTGGATGGATCGGGCGCCGAGGTGGTTTTGTCGGACGCACCGGCGGCGCGCGTGCGCCTGTCGCTGGCAGGCGGGCGCGCCAATCCGGAGGTCGAACCGCTGGAACCCTTGGCGGGACGAACCAGTTACATGATTGGGCGGGATCGCTCGCGCTGGCGCAAGGACGTGCCGCAATTCGGCCGCGTGCGTTATCGCGGAGTCTACCCGGGAATCGACCTCGTGTTTCGCGGCGCGGGCAAGTACCTGGAATACGATTTCGTCGTCGCTCCCGGCGCCGACCCATCCCGAATCCGGTTGCGTTTCCAGGGCGCCGATTCCGTGCGGCTATCCGGAGACGGTTCGCTCCAGATGAAGACCGGCGGCAGTGAACTTCACCAGCCCGAGCCGTTCATCTATCAGAACACCGAGTCCGGTCGCGTGCAGGTGGCCGGGAGCTACACTCTTGGCCGGAACCGCGAGGTCGGTTTCCGCCTGGCGAACTACGACCGGACCAGGCCTCTGGTGATCGACCCCGTTCTGGTGTGCGCCGGGTATTTCGGCGGCGACAAGTACGACGTCATCACCGGGCTCGCCTATGACCCGGACGGCAGCATCTGGCTGGCGGGGACCACCCGTTCGGTGATCGATTTCCCCCCTCAGAACGCCCCCTACCAGGACGAGATCGATTCCGGCGGAACCGTGCTCCAGGACACCTTCCTGGCCAAGCTTCGGATACCCGCCCACGGGAGGCCGGAGTTGTTGTACTACACCTACTTCGGCGGAAATGCCGTTGAGACGGGAGGGCCGGTCCTGGTGGACGCCGCCGGGATGGTGTATCTCACGGGCACAACCACGTCCTTCGACCTGCCGGTGACCGATAACGCTTTCTCCGAACAACTGGGCGGCGTCGAGAACGTCAAGAACACTTTGAACCAGGATGCGTTTATCGCCAAGTTCAACCCGGCCTCCGAAACGGCGGAAGGATCGCTGCTCTATTGCAGCTATTTTGGCGGTACCAGCCTGGACATTCCCACGGCGATGTCTTTCGACAACCAGGGCCGCGTTCTGCTGGCGGGCTACGGCGGATCGACCGACATCGATCCGATGGTGTCCACGGCGCTTCAGCCGAGCAACCGCGGCAGCTATGACGGATTCCTGGCGGTCATCGATACCTCGGCAGCGGCGGCGGCGGACGCGATGGTTTGGAGCACCTACTGGGGCGGCGCCGCGCTGGATGTGATTAACGGCGTGGCGGTGGACGCCGCCGGATTCGTGTACTTTTCCGGCTACACGCTCTCGCAGGATCTGCCGCTGGCCGGCGACCAGTACCAAGCGGCGTTGCTCGGCTCCAGCGACGTCTTCGTCGTGAAGCTGGATCTCACCAAGACCAACCTGGACACGCTGGTCTACGCTACTTACATCGGCGGCTCGGGCCTGGATATCGCGCAGAGCATGAAGATGGATGCGGCCGGAACCGTGTGGGTCGCCGGCTACACCACGTCGGGCGATTTTCCCGTCACCGCCAGCGCGTTTCAACACGAGTACGCGGGAGGCGGCGCCGACGCCTTCCTGCTGCGCGTGGACCCCTCCCTTCCGCCGGGCGATTTCATCGTCTATTCGACCTACATCGGCGGCAGCGGCGCGGACGTCGCCTATGACCTCTCCCTGGCGGGCGCCGAAACGGCCAGTCTCACCGGCTACACGCTCTCCAACGACTTTCCCCTTTACGCGCCGGCCCCGGCGGGCCATTTGCGCTCTCTGATGGCCGACGTTTTCGTTTCCACGTTGGACACCTCTATCCCCGGTGTGGGCGGGTTGCGATTCTCGACCTACTTCGGCGGCTCCCACCAGGATGTCGGTGCGAAGGTGCTGGCCAACCCCGCGGGGGATCTCTTCGTCACTGGCACGACGGTATCCCGAAACCTCCCGGTCACAGACGGTTCCACCAAGCCGGGCGTTTTCGGCGCGACCTCGGGTTTTGTGCTTAGGTTCGACCGGTCGCCGGAAGACTGATCCTAGGGTTTTTCCGGAGTCGTATTCCAGGCGTTGCGGCGATTCCCCCCGCGGGGGCTTTCCTTTAGAGTGTACGCAGAGGAGAGACTGCCATCATCCGCGCGATCGCCATCACTCCGAGCCGCTCTCTCGCCGAAGAGCTGCAACCGGCCCTGGCCGCCCTGCCGGTGTCCCTGGTTCGCGTCGTCGAACGCTACCCTTCCGACGCCGAGTTGGCCCGATTGTTACGCAGCCTGTCGCCGCAGGCGATTCTGCTCGATGTCGATTCCGTCGCCGAGGCCGTGGCCACGGCCAAAGCCATCGACACCTATGCGCCGGGGGTCCCCGTGGTGGCCATGGGGAGCAGTTCGAACCCCGAGATCCTGCTGGAGATGATGCGCGTCGGCATCCGGGAAATGCTGCTGACCCCGTTCGACGAGGCCGATGTCCGCGAGGCCCTGGCGCGGGTGGCCGAAGCCGCCGCGCGCGCGCCGCGCCCGGCCGACATCTCCGAGAACGTCTACGCGCTGCTGCCCTCCAAGCCGGGCGTGGGAACCACGACGGTCGCCGTGAACTTGAGCGCCGCCCTCGCGCAAGTCAGCGGGAGCCGCAGCTTCTTGGCCGACTTCGACCTGAATTCCGGGCTGGTGGCTTTCATGCTGAAGCTGGAGACGCCCTACTCGGTCACGCAGGCCGCGGAAAACGCCTTCCGCATGGACGAGAACCTCTGGAAACAACTGGTCGCCACCTCCGGCGAAGTGGACGTCCTGCCGTCCGGCAGGATTCAGCCCGGCTTCCGGATTGAACCGGCGCAGGTCCGCAGTCTGCTGGACTACGCCCGCCGTCATTACAAGACGGTGTGCGTCGACCTCTCCGGCAACATGGAGAAGTACTCGCTGGACGTGATGCACGAGGCCCGGCTGGTCTTCCTGGTGATCACGGCCGAACTTCCCGCGCTTCACCTGGCCCGCGAAAAGCTGAGCTTCCTGCGCTCCATTGACCTGGCCGATCGCGTGCGCGTCGTGCTCAACCGGTCCCAGCGGCGGAGCGTGGTGACACCGGCCGAAATCGAGCGGCTGCTGGGGCAACCCGTGGTTTGCGCCCTTCCCAACGACTACGCCGGAATCCACCAGGCACTGGCCGCCGGGAGCCCCGTGGACTGGAACTCGGCCCTCGGCAAGGAGTTTCTGGCCGGCGCCAAGCGGCTCCTCGGCCAAAGCAGCGAGCCGGAGACCAAAAAGAAGCGTTTCGTAGAGTACTTTTCTCTCGCCCCGGCCCGCTACACCGCGTTTCCGGGCGGCCGCTAGCCTCATCCGGCAGCGCTGGCAATCGGACCCGCATGCGATAATTCCCGCATGCGTCACCCCGACAGGTACCTGGACCCGGAGCCCGCTGTCCGCGACATCGCCCGGCGGCTCTACCGTAGCGTCGCCTCCCTGCCCCTGGTGTGCCCACACGGCCACGTGGATCCGAAGATCCTCGCCGACGATCTTCCCTTCCCCGACCCGGCGGCGCTCTTCGTGGTCCCGGACCACTACCTCTTCCGCATGCTCTATTCCCGGGGCGTCCCGCTCGAGGATCTTGGCGTGCCCCGCCGCGACGGGGCGCCGGTCGAGAGCGATCCGCGCCGGATCTGGCAGCGCTTTGCCGATCACTTCCACCTGTTTCTGGGCACCCCTTCGGGTTGCTGGCTCGCCGACGAGTTGGAGGGCGTTTTCGGAATCGACGAACCGCTCAATTCGGAAAGCGCCATGCGGATCTACGACCGGATCGGCGAGAAGCTGGCCACGCCCGAATTCCGCCCCCGGGCCCTGTTCGAACGCTTCCGCATCGAGGTGCTGTGCACGACCGACGCGGCCACCGACACGCTCGATTGCCACCGCCGCATTCGCGAATCCGGCTGGACGGGCCGCGTGCTGCCCACCTTCCGCCCGGACGCCTGCACCGCCATTCTCGCCCCCTCCTGGCGCGCCGAGATCGCCCGCCTGGAAGAGGTCTCCGGCATCGAGGTCAACGGCTATCGCCCCTTCATCGCCGCCCTGGAGAACCGGCGCGCCTATTTCAAGTCGATGGGCGCCGTCTCCACCGACCACGGCGTCGAAGACCCCTTCACCCAGGCGCTCGACGCGGCGGCCGCCGAAGCCCTGTTCGCCCGCGCCCTCCGCGGCCGCGCCACCGAAGAGGACGCCCGCGCCTTCACGGCGCACATGCTGATGGAATTCGCCCGTATGAGCGCCGACGACGGGCTGGTCATGCAGCTTCATCCGGGTTCCTGGCGCAACCACAACCAAGCGATCTTCGACGCCTTCGGGCCGGACAAAGGCTGCGATATCCCCGTCTCCACCGAGTACACGCGCAACCTTCACGCCCTACTGAACAAGTACGGCAGCCACCCGAACTTCCGCCTGATCCTGTTCACGCTCGATGAGTCCACCTACTCCCGTGAACTCGCACCGCTGGCGGGCCACTACCCCGCCCTCCGGCTCGGACCGCCCTGGTGGTTCCACGACAGCATCCAGGGGATGCTCCGCTTCCGCCAGAGCGTCACCGAAACGGCCGGCATTTACAACACCGCGGGGTTCAACGACGACACCCGCGCCTTTCTATCTATCCCCGCGCGCCACGATCTGAACCGGCGTGTGGATGCGAGCTTCCTGGCCGGGTTGGTAGCGCGGCACATCGTTGATGAGCCCTCGGCCCTCCGCATGGCTCGCGACCTGGCCTACAACCTGGTCCGCGACTCCTACCGGATGGCCCCTTAACGCCCGGAACCGGCCGGCGAACCTTGTCGAAGTTCCCGCGCCGGCGCCGCACCGCCATGGCCCGGCACGCCCGGCCAAGTACCGGAGGCCGTTGGGCTTAGGTGGCCGCGAATCCGAAATACCGGCGATAAAAAGTTTCGATTGCGCCCCGGCGGTTGCTGCCGTTAGTCTTAGGCTTCAAGACTATGGGTGCATCCGAGCTGGACCCCTCTCACGTTCTACTTCTTCATCGCGTCAGCGGTATCGTCGCCAGCAGCCGCACGCTGAATGAGATGCTGGCGGAACTCGTGCGTCTCGTCGCCGAGATCACGTCGTCGGACGCCTGCCTGGTTTATCTCCTGGACAAAGACAACGATGAAATCGTGCTGCGCGCCTCCCAGTTGCCCCATGCGGCGGAGGTTGGTACGCTTCGCCTCCAGGTCGGCGAGGGCGTCACCGGCTGGGTGGCCGAACACAAGTCGGTCGTGTCGCTGCCCTCGGCGGCCTCCGCGGACAGCCGCTTCATGAGTTTCTCAACTCTCGTGGAAGATACCTACCAGGCGTTCCTCTCGGTGCCATTGGTGGCCGGAGGCGAGGTGATCGGCGTCATCAACGTCCATCACAAGGAGCCCCACGAACACTCGCCCGAAGAGATTGCGCTGCTTTCTTTCGTGGGCGAACAGTTGGGCGGCGCCATCACCCGCGCGCGCCTGGAGGAGCAGAACGCCCGCCTCCAGGAAGAAACCGCCGAAATGAAGCGCCAGTTGGAAACCCGCAAACTGGTCGAGCGGGCCAAGGGCATCCTCCAGCACCGGCTGCGGCTGACCGAAGAAGAAGCCTACCTGCGCCTCCGCAACGACAGCCGCCGCCAGCGGCGTTCCATGCGCGAGCTGGCCGATGAGATCATCCGCAAAGACACCGAGATGAAGGCCGGCGAGGCCTGATCCTCCTCAGGCCTTGAGCAACTGGTTCAGGACGTAGGGCAGAATTCCCCCCGCGCGGAAGTACTCGGCTTCCCGCGGCGTGTCCACCCTCACCACGACGTTGAACTCTTTGGTGGACCCGTCGGCCGCGGTGGCCTTCACCTTGGCTCGGCGCGAGCCCCCCACCGCATCCTTCACTCCGATCACCGAGAAAGACTCCGTTCCGCTGAGCCCCAGCGTCTCACGGTTCTGCCCGGCCGGGAACTCCAGGGGCAGCACGCCCATCCCCACCAGGTTCGAACGGTGAATCCGTTCGAAGCTCTCGGCGATGACGGCCTTCACCCCGAGCAGCGCCACGCCCTTGGCGGCCCAGTCGCGCGACGAGCCCGATCCGTACTCCCTCCCGGCCAGGATCACAAGACCCGTGCCCTCCCGCTGGTAGCGCATGGCCGCGTCGTAGATCCACATCTTCTCGCCGGAAGGAATGTGCACCGTCCAGCTGCCTTCGGTTCCGGGAGCCAGTTGATTGCGCAAGCGTATGTTGGCGAGCGTCCCCCGCACCATCACCTCGTGGTTGCCGCGCCGCGCCCCATACGAGTTGAAGTCCTTCTGTTGGACCCCGAGTCCGATCAGGTACTGGCCGGCCGGACTGTCCAGCGCGATCGAACCGGCCGGGGAGATGTGATCCGTGGTCACCGAATCGCCCAGCACCGCCAGCGCGCGCAGCCCCGCGAGGTCCGCTGTCTGGCGCGCCGGGTCCACCGCCGCGTCAAAATATGGCGGCTTTTTGATGTAGGTGGAAGCGTCGTCCCACCGGTACTGCGCTCCCTCGGGCACGCCGATCGCGTTCCACTGCCGGTCCCCGGCAAACACCTCGGCGTATTCTTTGCGGAACGACTCCTGGCGGACAAACCGCGCCGACGCCTCGCGCACTTCCGCGTTGCCCGGCCAAACGTCGCGCAGGTACACCGGCTGGCCGTCGGAACCCGTCCCGAGCGGCTCGGTCTGTAGATCGACATCCACGCCGCCCGCCAGCGCGTAAGCCACCACCAGCGGCGGCGACGCCAGGTAGTTCGCCTTGACCAGCGGATTCACCCGGCCTTCGAAATTCCGGTTGCCGCTGAGCACGGCCGCCACCAGGAGGCTTTCTTTCCGCACCACCTGCGCCACCTCTTCGGGCAGCGGCCCGCTGTTCCCGATGCAGGTCATGCACCCGAACCCCGTCAGGTGGAAGCCGAGTTTCTCCAGGTAGGGCGTCAGCCCGGCCTCGTTCAGGTAGTCCATCACCACCTTCGATCCCGGAGAGAGGCTCGTCTTCACCCACGGCGGCACCGTCAAGCCGCGCTCGACGGCCTTCTTGGCGACTAGGCCCGCGGCGATGAGCACATCGGGATTGGAGGTATTCGTGCAACTCGTGATGGCGGCAATGGCCACCGCGCCGTCCTTCATGACTCCGGACTTCCCTCTCACGGTCACCGGCGCCGAACGCTGTGCCGTCGCCAGCGCGCCGAGGAAGCTCCGTTTCACCTCCGGAAGCGGCAACCGGTCCTGCGGGCGCTTCGGCCCGGCCAGCGACGGCTCCACGGTCGAAAGATCCAACTCGATCTTGTCCGTGTAGAGCGGTTCCGGCGCGCCCGGCTTGCGGAACAGCCCCTGCTCTTTGGCATAGGCTTCCACCAGCGCCACCAGGTCCTCCGGCCGGTTGGTGAGCCGCAGGTAGCGCAGCGTCTCCTCGTCGATGGGGAAGAAACCGATCGTCGCGCCGTACTCCGGGCTCATGTTGGCAACCGTCGCCCGGTCGGCCAGGCTCAGCGCGCCGACGCCGTCGCCGTAATACTCGACGAACTTCCCGACGACGCCCTTCTTGCGGAGCATCTGCGTCGCCGTCAGCACCAGGTCGGTCGCGGTCACTCCCTCGCGCAACTCGCCGAAGAGCTTGAAGCCCACCACCGGCGGCAGCAGCATCGACACCGGCTGCCCCAGCATGCACGCCTCGGCCTCGATTCCGCCGACACCCCAGCCGACCACGCCCACGCCGTTGATCATCGTCGTGTGCGAATCGGTTCCGACCACCGTATCCGGGTAAGCGGCCGCCTGCCCGTTTCCGCCGGCGCGGAAAACCACCGGCGCCAGGTATTCCAGGTTCACCTGGTGCACGATCCCCGTATCCGGCGGCACCACGCGGAAGTTCTGAAACGCCGATTGCCCCCACCGCAGGAACGCGTACCGCTCGCGGTTCCTTTCGAACTCCAGGAGCGCGTTGGCCTGAAACGCTCCCGGCGAACCGTATTGGTCCACTTGCACGGAGTGATCGATCACCAGGTCGGCCGGCAGCAGCGGGTTGGCGCGCTTTGCGTCGGCCCCCGCGGCCCGCAGCGCGTCGCGCATCGCGGCCAGGTCAACCACCACCGGAACGCCGGTGAAGTCCTGCAACAGGACGCGCGCCGGCATGAAGCTGATCTCCCGCGCCTCGGGTTGTCCGTTCCACCGGGCGACCGCTTCGATATCGGCGGCCTTCACGGTCTGCCCGTCCTCGTTTCTCAGGAGGTTCTCGAGCAGGATCTTGATCGATACCGGCAACCGGGAAAGGTCGCCCAGCGCGTCCAGCCGGTGGATCCGGTAACTGGCTCCCCCCGCGCTCAGAGACGCGGCGGAGCCGAACGAGTTGACATTGGACATGAATAGCACCCTCTTTGGACTATGGTACCCGCATCGGCGCGAACTTACAGCACGACCCGCGCCGGCGCGCCATGCGCCCCGTTTCCGGCGCGGAACTCGAATATACTTGTTCTAATGCCGGGCGCTCCGGCCCGAAGGCCGGGGGCGCTCTCGCTCGGGCCTTGGGGCGTGGACGCGCCGCGGCACTGTGGGTGCTCCGAGCCCCGTTTGTTCTTTTCCTTGCGCTAGGAGATTCTGGAAATGCTGATCGCACTCGCTATCGTTGTCGCTGTAGCCGCCGCCGCGCTGTACGAGTACCGCGTCCGCAGGCCCGACCAGCTTGTTCTGTACGAGTCCGGAGGCGCGGTGCGGCTGCGCCGCGGCCGTTTCTACCCTCGGCACTTCAATCTGGCACTGGCCGGCACGGCCCATCCCATCGAAATGAAGATCGACGGAGTGGCTCGCGGAAGCATCCAGATCCGCACGTCTCTGGTGGCCTCCGTCGCTCCCGCGCGCGACCACCTGGACGCCCTGGTGCGCGCCGGAGGGTGGCAGCCGGGCGCGGTGGCCAGGGCTTCCCGCGATTTGCAGACCGCCATCCAATCCGGCGTGAGGCAGTATACCGAGCAATGGCCGGTCGAAGAGCTTTCCTCCGAAGCGCTCGCCCGCCATCTGTCGGCCGGAATCGGGAACGCCGCGCCGTCCTTCGGCCTGGAGGTTGTCTCGCTCGATGTTCAATCGATCGACCCGGCCGATCCGGCGATCGCCGAAGCGATGCGCCGCCGTGAGTCCGCGCGCATCCTGGAACAGACCGAGCATCTCAATCAGCAGGCCCGCATCGCCGCCGCCCGCGCCAAGATCGAGGCGGATGAGCAGATCATGCTCTCCGAACATGAACTGGCCCTTCGGAACCTGGAGTTGAAGCGCGCCGAGATCGAGAAGGAGTCCCTCCTGGCCCAGCGCCGCACCGAAGAGGAACTCTCGCGGAGCCGCCTGCGGCTCGAGTTCGAAAAGGAGGAGATGGCGCTTCTCAAGAACAGCCCCGAGCTTCTCCTTTTGAGCCCGCAGGCCGCGCGCCTGGCCGAGGCCAGCCAGGGACTGAAGAACGCCCGCACCGTCGTCTCGCTCGGGACACCGGAAGCCGAGCGCGAGCCGGGCCTGGCCGCGCTGTTCCGCCGGTTCCTGGATCTGATTCTCGAGGCGGACCGCCGGAGCGTCCCGTCCAAGCCCGATTCGGGCAACTCGTAGTTTCGCCCCAGGCTACCCGGCGATGGATCTTCCGTTCGCAACCCGTGGTCCGGCGGCCCCCAGGGACGCCTTCCGCGATGCTTTTCGCCTTCGCCCGGCCAGAGGTGCGGTCGTTTCCGAAATCAGCGAGGCAACGGCGGCGGCGCCCGTGCCGCCCGAGGAGAGGGTCAACTTCCACATCGGAAATCCGGTGCAGGACCCGCGCCTTATCGAACGCTACGTGCGCATCGCCCTGCGGCTGGACCCCGCTCAAACCAGTCCGGACGGGGATCTGGGCGAGCGGCTGCGGCGGGAGCTTGGGTGGGAATCGCCGGACGCCTCCGAAATCGCATTCCTCCTGGACCTGATCCGCAAGAGCGCCCCCTACTTGCCCCGCGGGGGTTTCCTCAAGACCCAGCCCGGGGAACTCGTCCGGCGCTTCGAGGAGTGGCTGGCAGGCCAGTCCGAGCCGCTCGCTTACGATACCGGCGGGAAGTCTGGAAGGCGCGAATTGATCCTGGCCTCCGGCGGGGTTTTCGAGGCGCTGCGCGTTCTGTTCCATGGCCTCTCGACGCACCTCCAGCGGATTCCGGGCAGCGTCTTCCTCCACGGATGGCGTCTACCCCCGCACCTCCTCCAGTTTGACGGGCTGCGTTTCATTGACTTGCCCGAGGACAGCGGCCCGGCCATGGAGGCGCTGGAGCGCCGTCTCGAAGCGCTCAAGGACCGTCCGGCGTTTGCCGTGCTCGGCAGAATCCTCCCGGAGGAAGCGCGGCGGAAGTTGCGCCTGCTGAGCCGCGATGGCGCACTGTTCATCATCGAGGCTAACGACGCCCCGAACCATCTCTCGCTGGCGCGGGAGGCGGGGATGATGGAGCGCACCCTCCGCCTGCTGACCCCCGCGGTGCTGGCGCCGTGGCTGTCCGGCCTTTCGACCGTGTTCGTCGCAGGCTTCCACGAGTACGCCGCGCTCATGGAGAACATGCACTTCCAGTTGAAGGGCACCCCTTCGGCGGCCGAACTGGAACTGCTCGTCCACCTGCTCAAGAGAGGACGCCCGGCCGCCGCCCCCGCACCCCCGGAGGCTGCCGCGCTCTACGCCGAGACCTCGCCATTGTTGCCTTCCGGACAACAGACCGTCCCGGAGGCGATCGCCAGGGTCGAGAAGCGCTTCGCCCGGTTGGCCGGGGAGTGGCAGACGCGCACGGCGGATCGCATCGAGCGTCTCGGCGTGCATTCCGCCGATCTTGCCGCCCGGACCGCAACTACTCTCGGCGGCGGGCGCTTTCGCGGCGATCCCCTGGAGGGGCTTGATCTCCGCGAGATCCTCGCGGCATTGCCGGATCGCGCCGGCGACCTGAACGACGCCTTTTTGCACGCCTTCCTCCGCCATCATCCCGAGTACCGCCCCGAGGCGGCGATGGCCGTAAGCGGCTCGGCCCGGACGGCACTAAGCCTGCTCGGTTTTCACGCAGCCATCCGGGAAGCCGTCGTCCCCGACCTGAGTTGGACCTACGAGCATTGCTTTCCGCGCATCACCAGCGTGCCGCTCACGCCTGACTTCGAGCTGGACGTTCCGCGAATCGTCCGCGTGGTGGAAGAGAAGATGCACGCCGGCGCCGGCTGGCGGGACCACGGAGCCGTCGTCCTGAACAACCCGCACAACGCCACGGGCAAGGTGTTTCGCGAGGAGGACCTGCGCGCGCTCCTTCAGCGCCTCCTGGAACGGGGCGTTCTGGTCATCGACGATCTCTCCTACCAGAACGTGGCCCCCAGCCCGGAACTGCACGGCCCCCGGACGCTGCGCCAGATCGCGGACGAACTCGTCCGCCTGGGCTACATCGCCTCGGACCACGCCGCGCGCCTGGTTACGGTGCATTCCCTGTCCAAGACCGACTGCCTGGCCGGAGCGCGGCTCGCCGTCGTCGAGATCCGCGACCAGGCCCTGCGCGCACGCTTCCAGGAGATCAACCGCACCATCGCGCCCAATCTCGGCGCCATTCTGCTCGCCTACCTGTTCTATCGCAGCGGCCCGCAGGACGCCAACGGATACTGGCAACTCCGGAACTCGATTCTCGAAGAGCGCATGAGCGCCATCGAGAAGGCGGCCGAGGATCTCCCCGAAGAGCGGAACCCGTTCGGCATCACCCTGGCCCGCCCCACCGGGAGCCTCTATCCGCGAATGAGCCTCCGCCGCCTGCCCGCCGGCGTTTCACTGGACTGGATCGCCTCGGGGCTCGCGCGGCAGGGCATCGGCCTGGTGCCGCTTTCCACCTTCGCCCACACCGAAGAGGGTTTCGAGGCGGGACGCGCGTCGTTTCGCCTGACCCTCGGCGGCGTCGATTCCGCGGCCCGGCTTCTCACCAAGACGCGGCGCGTGCTGATCGACCTGAACCGGATCGTCGCCGAAGAGGAATCGCACTACAACCGGAGAACCCTCGCCGTCTCGCCTCTCCCCGCGCGCCGCCGCCTGGATGCGGCCGGGCTTGGCCGCCGGTGGAACGCCTTCGCCGGGCGTCTGCCGGAGCTTTGCCGGGAGTGGGTTGAACGGGAGGTGCGCGCCTCGCGCCTGGCCGCCGAGTGGGACCACGAGCCGCCCGCCGCCGCCGGTTTCGCTCGCGACCGTCTCCCTGTTTTCGAAGCGCGCTTCCAGGCCCGCCTGGAACGCGCCGAGCATCTGCTCGCCTTGGCCCAGCCCGGCGAAGGCCGGGCGTTGGAAGACCTGCTGGAACCCGAGTTCTATAAGGACGATCTGGGGCGCCGGCAGCGCGAATTCCGCCGGCGTTTGTTCGACCGGACCGTGCACCCGACCCAGATGTACTCGATCGACTCGGAGTTGCTCTGGGACCGGGCCATCGACGACATCCTCGCCGGCCGCGACGCCGAGCGGCACGCCGTTCCGCTCGCCCGCGAACTGGCCCGCGAGTACCTCGGGCTGAATGTCGCCATCAACTCGCGGCAGGAGGGCGGCGAGTTGCTGCTGGACCTGGCGGCTGCTATCGACGCCGAGGACTTCGGCCGTTTTCGTGCCGGGACTTCGCGCGAGACGTTCCTCTCCTACTGGGGAGACTGGGACGGCAGCAACCGTCCTTCCGGCCAGGGCCATCGCTTGATTGCGACGGTCCTGATGGAGAACGTCGCCCGCATGGGCCGGATCGTGTTGACCATGCTCAAGGCGAATCCCGGGCTGCGGGTGGAACCCGGTCTCGCCGGCGAAATCCAGCGGCTGAGCGAATCCGCGGCGCGGTTCCGCGCGCTGTTCGACGAGATCACCGACCTCACCCACC
>CAZVIK010000101.1:0-13350 GCA_964627045.1 uncultured Solibacteraceae bacterium
CACGATGAGAGACCGGCCGGCGGCGACTGAATCCCGTCCGTACCGGAGGCCGCCCCATAGGACTTCCGCGTTGAGAAGGCCCCAGCCCATTCCGGCCACCGGCCCGAGCACCAGCACCCGGCGGAATACCCACGGGAAACGCGCGAGCAGGCCAAAGCCGATTCCCAACACCCCGGAACCCGCAAACAACAAAGCGAATCCGGCCAGGATCGCCCACAACCCGCCGCGTGGGATCTGGGACGCGCCGAAAGCCGCGTGGGCCACGCGCGCCGAAACGCTCCAGACCGACTCGCCGGACACCAGGGAGCCGGCGGCGAAGTAAAGGGCCATGCACAACCCGCCGGCGGTTCCCGTTTCCAGGCCCGCGAGCACGGACTGTCCGATCGGCGGCGATTCCCTGCCCGGTGGGGGATTCATCCCGTGCGCCAAGCCTGCGCCCCGGGCGTCCGCGGCGGCCCGGGCGGCGTCGAGCGGAGGCTTCAATCCTCCGGCTCGTCTCGCGGTTCGCGTTTCTCCTTGTAGTAGTAGCTCGAGTAGTAGTAGGTGTACTTGCTATACAGCTCGCCCGCGCGGGCGCCGTTGGCGACGATGCCGAGCACGTTGTTTTCGCACAGGCTCTGCATGGCGCGGCTGACCGAGTCGATGGTGGTCACCCCGATGCGGACCACCAGCACCGTGCCGTCGCAGATGGTGGCCAGCAGATTGGCATCCGCGGCGAAAAGCAGGGGCGGGCTGTCCAGCAGAACCCAGTTGAACACGGCCGGAAGCTGCTCGATCAACGTCTTGGCTTCGACCGTGTTCAGCATTTCCAGCGGATTCAAGACCGGCGAACCCGCCGGCATCAGGTAGAGATTGGTGCCGGCCACCTTGCGAATCACCGCCGACAGCGGAGCGTTCCCCATCAGGTAGTCGGTCGCTCCCGGGGAACGGTCGATCTGAAAAGCGGTGTGGAGCACCGGCCGGCGGAAGTCGCAATCCATAAGAAGCGTCGGGTTGTCGGCGAGTTGCGCCTCGGCCAGGGCCAGATTCACCACGGTAAAAGACTTACCTTCGGCCGGACAGGCGCTGGTCGTCACAACCGTATGAATCGGGTTCAGTTTCTGGAGGTGGTTGAGCCGCGTGCGCAACGTGCGGAATTCTTCGCTGTGAGCGTCGCGGGGACGGCTCGGATCGATCATGAACACGTCCGGCGCGGGGTCGTAGGGGACTTCCTGCACCGAGGTCAGTAAATCCTCAAGACCGGGCAGCAGGCGCCGAACCTGGCGCCGCGCGCGATCATCGCCCTCCCCACCGGGCTCCGCGCGGCGCAACGCGTCATAGACTCTGCTCATTTCCCCTCCGCCTGCTCACGCACCCTTGGTGTAGTAGTAGTACACCGAACCCAGCATCAACAAAAACCCGACAATCGTGGCGCCCGACCATGCCACCCACGTGAGGCGCCGCTTGCGCTGGACCAGAAGGTCGTTCTCGACCAGCGGCACACTTCCCAGTACCGGCAACCCGGTATAGACGCGGACATCCTTGAGGCTCTTGAGCGACGTGTCTTTCATCTCGCGGCCCGCCGCCGCGAACAGGCCGGTCACCAGTCCGATAACCAGGCCCGAGGCCACCACCAACCAGCGGTTCGGCTCGGAGGGCGTCTGGGGCAGCGACGCCTGCTCCAGGACCTCGAGGGTTTCTCCCTGTTTGCGCTGTTCGAGGTCGGTGGCCATCGACGATTGGGTTTGCTTCTGGGTCAGGTCCTCGTACTCGCGTTTCCGTAACTGGTAGTCGCGCGTCAGTTCGGCGTACTGTCTCTCGCCGAGCGGGCTGGCCTCGATGCGGTCCTGGTAAACCTTGATCATCTTGTTGAGGCGCCCTTGCTCCTTGACGTACTGCTCGATCTCCATTTCTTTGGTCTGAATCAAGCTTTGCATCCGCTCGATATCAAGTTGAACCTGACGCTGTTCCTTGGTGAGCGCGATGGCCGCCGGGTTGGGCGTGGTGACGGCCGGCGCCGGGGTGGCGGCCTCTTCCTTGATCATGTTGTCGCGGCTCTGGCGCAATTGCGCCAAGCGAGCCTGGGCACGCCGCACGTCCGGGTGGGAATCGCTGTACTGCTGCCGCACCGCCGCGAGGCTGGTCTCATCCAGAAGGATCTGGCGCTCCAGCGCGATGATCCTCTCGTTCTTCGCCACCACGTCGATGGTCGCCGCCGCTGGAGCGGCCGCGGCGGCTTGAAGCTGCTCTCTCAGCACACGCACGTTGTTCTCAAGCAGGAGCTTTTCCTGGGTGGCGCGGTTGATGGCGGCCCCGGTGTTGGAAAGCTGAGTTTCCACGGTTCGCAGTTGGGCGAGGTTGGAGTCCAGTTGCTCGGGCAGCTTCCCGGCGAACCTCACCTTGTAGTCGGTCAGCCGGTTTTCAATCTCATCCAACGCCTTTTTAGCCGCGTCCAGCTTCTCTTTCAGGAACTCCGTCGTCATCAACGATTCCGAGCCGCGCGCGCGCACGGTTTCGTCCAGGAACATGCTGATGATGGAGTTGACGACCTTCTGCGCCTGATACCGGTTTTCGTACTGGAACGTGACACGGAAGGCCGTCGACGCGGGCCGGTTGTCGGCCATCTCCCGCAGCGTCCGGACCGGCGTAATCTTGATGTCCTTCTGCATGTCCTCGACCAGGTCTTCGTCGGGGACGCGGCCCTTTTTCCGGGGGTAGAGCGCGTTCTGGTTGATCAGGTTCAGGAGGTTGCCGCGGCTGCGCACCTGCTGCTCCATCGCCGCAATCCGCTGCCCCAGTTGAAGGTTAATATTGGACGGAACGTAGCGTTCGGGGACCGCCGGCGGCATGATCCGGATGGTGGCGTCCGAGACATAGGTATCCGGCCAGAGGAAGGCCACCACCACCGCGATCACCAAGCCGGCGAACGTAGGGCCGATGATCCATCCGCGGTGGCGCCGGAGGGCGTCGATGTAATCGGCCACGTCCATCGGACGCCGGGCCACCGAATAGGAATCAACGTTGTTGGGCTGCATGGCTGTGCGCCTCTCTCATGGCTCGGCACCGGCCCTAGGGCACGATGATGTGATCCCCACTCTCCAGAAACAGGTCCTGCGCGAGGTTCTTGCCGCGGGTGAAATCGCGATAGTTGAACTTGTAGCGTTTGGGGCCGCGGATGACCAGGATCTCCTTGGTGTTGGCCCAGTCGCGGAAACCCGAGGCGATCGCCAACGCCTGGCTGATCTTGGTCGGAACCACCAGCGGGTAGGAGCCCGGACGCTGCACCTCGCCGCTGATGAAGTATTTCTTGCTGTTGACCGCCGCCACCGAAACCATCACTTCCGGCTCGGTCACGTACTTGGTGTAGCCCGCCTTAATCTGCTCGGCCAGCTTTTCCGGCGTCATTCCGCCTGCCATCATGTCGCCCAGCAGCGGCAGAGAGATCATGCCATCGGGCCGAACCCCTACCGGACCGGAGAGGTCCGGTTCCCTCCAAACGCGAATCTGAAGGATGTCCTCCGCACCGATGATATAAGTCCTGGGATCGACCGGCGCGCCCACCGCCTTACGCAAGTCCTCGTCCTCGGTCTTCGGCGCCTGCGCGGCCGCTGGCGGGGGTGCCGCGGGCTTCTCCTGCGCCTGGACCAAAGGCCCAGCCGTCAGCGCGATCATAAGGCAGGCGAACACTCGAATATGCGGTATTGCACGATGAGACATTGTCCTACCTCAGAGGCGGCGTGCATGGCAACACCACCGCCCGCCGGCGCCCGGCAGCGGAAAAAAACTGTCACCGACGATCCCTATTGTATAACAACACGCTCGGAATCCGAAGGGCCGGTACTCTGGTCCCAGCGCCGCGAATCGGACATCGAGACCGGCGCAACCCCTTCGGGGCCAACACATACGCGCGAATTGGAGCCCGCGCATCCCCTGGTCGTACCAGAACGGCCTAAGGCGAACGAAGTGCGCCCGTACGGCTTCCGCTCAAGTGCGGGGGGGGGTGAGTATGGGGGCTTCGCCTCCCACTCAAGCGGCGGGCGTCGGGTCCGGCAGGGCACTGGGGAGCCTGCCGGCCAGCAGCGCTTGGTAGATCTCCGTTGTCCGTGCCAGGTTCCGTTCCAGACTGAAGCGCACCGAAGCCCGGACCGATTCGCGCGCCATCGCCTGGACCCGCATGGGATCTGCCGCCAGGCTGTCCAGCGCCGCCGCCAACGCCGCGGCGTCGCGCGGGGCCACGAGGACTCCGTCTACTCCGTGCCGGATCATCTCAGGGATCCCCCCGACTCGGGAGGCCACCACGGCGCACCCGCAGGACATGGCCTCCACCAGGGAGTTCGGGAAGCTTTCGCTTTCGGAAGGAAGCACGTACACGTCGATCGAGCCGAGCCACTCGGGCACCCGTTCGGTGGCCGGCTCGAAATGGCAGAGCCCCCCGAGACCCGCGCGGCGCACCTGCCCCTGTAAGGCCGGAAGTTCGCTGCCGCTGCCCACGATCAACAGCGCCAGCCCTCGCCGCGCCGGGTCCAGACGCGCGAAGGCGTCCACCAACAGGTCGATGCGCTTCTCCGGCCGCAGGGCGCACACCGAGCCGATCACCAGCCGCGCGGCCTCCAGCCCGGGCCGCCGCGCGCGGCCGCGCGGGTGGAACTGGCTGGAATCGACCCCGTTGTAGCACAGCAACACGCGCTCGGGCCGGCGCCCGAAGCGATGGATCATCTCCTCGCGCGCGGCCAGCGAGTTGGTCACAAAGCAGTCGCCCAGCCAGTCGGTCAGCCGGAGCAGGCGCTGCGTGGTGGGCGGGCGCAGGCAATCCCGCAGCCACAAGTGATTCAGCAGCACGCGCGGCGGCCGGGGCAGCAGGCGCAGCGGCGCCGCGAAAATGTCCATCGGCGCGTCGTAGGCGTGAACCAGCCCGATGCCATGCCGCCGGATGTACTCGCGCAATTGTCCGAATCCCCGCCAGAAGGTCCGGTCCTTGAAAGACCGCACCGGAAACCGGACCACGGGCACGCCCGCATCGCGGATCTCGGCGGCGCGAAATCCATGATCGTGGAAGCAGCCCACGTGGGGAGCGAAGCGCTGCCGGTCCAAGCCGCGCGCCACCCGGCTCAGATCGCGCTCGCAGCCGCCGATTCCCAATTCGCGGACCAACAGCAACACGGGCTGAGGCGCGCCGGTCAACTCGAGACCTCCAGAGTGGATGTGAAGCGCATGGGGAACGCGCCGCGCCGGCGCGACACGATTACGGGCGCCGGTTCGCGGCTGCCGTAAGCCCTCGACCTCCACCCATCTTCGACCGCAGCCGTCCCCTCCACGCGCAGAACCGCCGCGCCGCCGATGAGGAACGCCTCCGGCGTCAACTCCCGCACGCCGGCGCCCGCGTGCCAATAGAGCTCGCAGAGGTGCTGCCCGGGCGGGCCTTCCACTTCGTCGTGGATCAGAATGCGCGCGGCCTCGACCTGAACCGCGCGGCGGTGCGTTACTTCCCCTCCGGGAACCGGATAGCGGCACACAGCGGCGGCGTGCGCGGGCTGGGCCGATTCCATCTCCGTGGCGGGCCGCCCGCTCCAGGCGAACGGTCCCTTCTCAACGGCCTGGTCGCAGCCGTCTACGCGAATCGTGTTGTGTCCCGACGATCCGCGAAACGCGCGACGCAACACCGCGTCGGTGGTATAGGTGAAGGTGCCGGGATCGACGAGAAGATCCTCGTCCCGAACACGAACGACGAGGGAAAGCGAGTCGGAATGGCTGTGCCCGGCGTTTCCCGGCCCGAACGAGCCGGTCTTGAACAGCACCCACCAAGGACCGTGCGAGAGCACGACCGCGCCGGCGTCGGGGAAGACTTGAACGGGCGCGGGCCGCGCGGCCGGGGCTGCGCCTCCCGCCGCCGGCTCGCCGAGCCACCACGCCGCCTGTTCGGCGATCACTCCAGGGTCCGCCATGCCGCCGGGCGTGCCGAACAAACGCCGGCAGGTGGCCAGCGTGGCGCGCCCGAAGGTCTCGCGATCGCCGTATGGGTGAAAGACGCGCCCGCCGTCGTCGTCGCCCACGAAGGGAAGCCTGCCGGCGGGCCCCATCACCGCTTCGAGATACCGGGCCATCCGTTCGAGCGCCGGGCGCATCGCGTCGGGCCGCCCGGACAACAGGTAGTGAAGCAAAAAGAAATCGAGCGCGTATAGGTGGTAGTAGGTGGATTGCTCGAAATGCGACCCGTCAGACCTCACCTGCCGTGCGAGTTGCTCGCGGACGATGCCGTCCCCCGATGTGCGCCAGCGGCCGGCGCCACTCACGCCCCCGAGCGCCTGCCCGAGTGCGTGGAGCGCCACGGCCTCGCCAAGCAAGTGTGTGTTCGGCGAGAAGTAGCGGGAGAGATTCCGTTCCAGGTAGAGCGCGTGCTGGCGCAGCGACGTCAGGATTGGTCCCGCCGGAAGCATGTCGCCGCACAGGTGCAGCGCCCACATCCAGGAGAGTGCGCGGAAGGCGGCCTCCAGGGCGCTGGTCCAATGGATGCCGCACTGAAAGGGATTCGCTTCGATCCAGTGTAGCCATTGCCGCCGAAGTCCGTCGAGGAACCCGGCCCGGCCGCTCAACCGGTAAGCCTGCGCCAAAACGACGAAGTGCTGGTGGCGGCTCAACTCCCAGACGACCTTGTGGTCTCCAACCGACTCGAAATCGAGATACGCCAACTTCCTCTGGTAGACCAGCGGCGAGGTCTTGCCGTGAATCCAATCGCGCCGCCAACCGGGAGGATCGCCCGGGTCCACCGGCCCGTGGCCCAACAGCGGCACGCGGCGCGCCAGGATCTCATCGGCCAACCTGACGATGGCGGCTTCCTGCGGCGTTCCGCGAACCGCATCCAGTTGCCGCTCCACCGGGGGCAGGCCCATCAGCCGGCCGGGAGCCGCCTCGCCAACGGGTCCGGGAGGCCGCAGGCGGGTGGCCAAATTGAACGCCTCCTGGCGCAGGCGGAAAACGGCTTCCGGGAGGCTTCGTCCTTTCAGGGGCCCGATCATCCCGTCCACCCTGGGCGGCCTCCCGGCCCGGCGGGCCAATCCGTGCGCGCGAGCGCCGGCCGGGTCCGTCCGTCTTCAGACACCGTCGCCGAAAGCATAGACCAGATCGAGCCGGGGCAGGCCGCTGGCGCAAAGCGCTTCGCTCGCAGCGCGGTCCGGCTTCTGCGTGATGACGATGCAGTCCACGCCGGCCAGGAACGCCTCCAGGCTGGGCGTCATGAGCCGTTCGATGTGGGGGACGGCGGAAACCACATAGTTGCGGTTGCTGCCGTAGATCTCTCCGATACGGATGCGCGGATCGTACACCCGCAACGTCCGCCCTTTGCCGAGCAGCGATTCCAACAGGCTCACCACGGGGCTCTCGCGCAAGTCGTCGGTGTCTTCCTTGAAGGCGAGGCCGAAGACCCCGATCCGCAGGTCTCCCAAGTCCAGCACGCGGCGCACGGCGCGCTGAATCTGATTTTCGTTGGAGGGAAGCAGCGAGTCCAACAGCGGCAGCCTCAGGTCGGCGCGATTGGCCCGGTAGCAGAGCGCGCGAACGTCCTTCGGCAGGCAGGAGCCGCCGAAGGCGAAGCCGGGCCGCAGGTACGCTTTCGAGACGTTGAGCTTTTCGTCCCGGCACATGGTCTGCATGACCTCGACGGGCGGGACCTTCAACTCCGCCGCCAGCGCGCCGATCTCATTGGCGAAGGCCACCTTCAGCGCGTGAAACGCGTTGCAGGTGTATTTGATCATCTCCGCCGTGCGGAGCGCGACGTAGCACGGTTCCACCGGGAGGCCGGCGTATAGCCCGGCCACCTGTTCCATCGAGGCCCGGTCGTCGCCTCCCACGACCAGGAGCGACGGCTTGAGGAAATCCTCGATCGCCTGCCCCTCGCGAAGGAATTCGGGGTTGGAGACGACGCGCGCCAGCGGATGACGACCCAGCGCGGGCCAGACGACTTCCTCGGCGGTGCCGGGAAACACGGTGCTGCGAACGGCCACCGTCAGCGGGCGCTCCCTCGTTTTCAGGTGGGCGCCGACCTGCTCGGAGACGCGCCGGATGTAGCTGAGATCGAGATTCCCGTTCCTTTCGGAAGGAGTCCCCACGCACAGCAGCGCGAGATCCGAAACGGTCAGAGCGCGTTCGGCGTCCGTGGTGGCGGTCAGCCGGCCCGCTTTTTTCGCGGCGGCAACCATCTCCTCCAATCCGGGCTCGAAGAACGGGGCGCGGCCCTGTTCGACGCTGGCCACCTTCTGTTCGCTGGTATCCACACCGGTCACTCGGTGCCCGCGGCTGGCGAGGCACGCCGCGGTTACGCAGCCCACGTAACCGAGGCCGAACACCGCCACGCTGCTTGGATTCGCCATATCTGGGATATTCGTCTCCTGTTCCACAGTATTGCATTGACCTGGGACCGGGAGGCTCCGCCGGCGGGCCCACCCGGGCGCGGCCGGGCGGCGCCGTCAGCGGTGACGGCCGGCCGCGGGCAGGAACACATGGAATACCGAGCCGCGTCCCGGCTGGCTCTCGGCGCAGACGTGTCCGCCGCTTTGCGTCGCAATTCCGTGCACCGTGGGCAAGCCGAGACCGGTTCCTTTGCCAACATCCTTCGTGGTGAAGAACGGCTCGAAGAGATGCCTCCGCGTGCTCTCGTCCATCCCGGTTCCCGTGTCGCGCACCTCAAGGGCCACGAAGTCATGTGGCCGGAGCACGGCTCCGCAGTACGGGCAAGTCGTGGCCAGGGGGTGGTTACGGGCGCGGATGGTGAGCGTCCCGCCATCGGGCATAGCGTCCCTCCCATTGGCGGCCAGGTTCATGACGACCTGTTCGACCTGGCGGCGGTCGGCGTAAATCGGGGCCAGCGACGGCGGCAGATCCACGGCGACGGAGACCCGCTCGCCGACCAGGCCTCGCAGCGTGCCCTCCAGTCCCGCCAGCACATCGGCCACCTCCAGTGGCTCCGGATGCAGCACCTGCCCGCGGCCGAAGGCGAGCAACTGGCGCACCAACCCAATGGCGCGGTCTCCCGCGCGAAGCACTTCCTCGAGCGGAGCGCGCAGCGGGTCGCCTTCGGGGAGCCGGTCCAGAGCGAGCATCGTGTAGCCGTTGATCACCGTGAGCAGGTTATTGAAATCGTGCGCCACGCCGCCGGCCAGCCGGCCCACGGTTTCCAGTTTCTGCACCTGCAAGAGCCGGGAGGCCAGCTCGGCTCGCTCGAACTCGGCTCGCTTTCGCGCCGAGACGTCCCTCTCGGTCCCCTGTACGCCCACTTGGCGGCCCTCTTCGTCGCGAAGCGGTCCCCAGGAGGCCTCCACCCACTTGGTCTCGCCCTGCTTGGTCACCATCCGGTACTCGACATTCTGGTAGGAGGCGCCTTGGAAGAGACGATCCCAGTAGCCCAGCATTCGTGCCCTGTCGTCCGCGTGGACCCAACAGATGAACTGTTCGCGCTTCAGTTCTTCGACCGTGTAACCGGTGAGCGCCTCAATCGCCGGGTTGACGTACAGGAGCCGCCGGTCCATGTCGTAGGCCATGACGGCTTCCTTCAGGTTGTCGGTGAGGATTCGGATCGCGCGGTCCGCCTCCTTTAACGCTTGCTCCTTGCGGCGAAGTTCGGACAGGTCCAGCACGGCGGACAGGAGGCGCCGCCGTCCCTCGATGCGGATAGGCTCGACGAAGTACAGAGCTTCAACGACACGGCCGCCAGCCGCCCGCATGGTGACGCTCACTCCGGAGATCCTGCCGTCCCGCAGCATGATGAGCCCGAGTTCCTTCCGGGTCTCCGGCGTGATCAAGTCCAATTCCACCTCGCTCCTACCTAGCACTTGTCCGCGAGTGAATCCGAAGGTGGACTCAACGGCTCGATTGATATTGAGGATTATTCCGGTTTCGGGATCGGTGATCGCAACCGGGAGGGGAAAACTGTCGAATGCCGTCGCAAAGCGCTCCTCACTTTCCTGGAGCGCGGTTTCCGCAGCGATGGCGCGGACAACGTGACTCGATTCCTCGCAACATTCCGGAAATGCGCGAGCCGTGAATCCCGCCTCGCGGAGGAGGGCGAAGACCCGGTCCTTTCTTTCTGGATCCAGGTTCTCGATTGCCAGAATCAACGATTCGGTGTTCAAAGTCGCAGCCGTTGGGGCCCGGACGCCTCGCCCGGCATCGGGATCGCCCGCTACTGAAGCGGCCGAGCCGAGAGCGCGGCGCAGGACCGTTCCCCAGTATAGGGGAACGGTCGCGATACGGGAAGCCCCTTGCGATTAATTACTTAGAGATTGTTAACCACACCTGGCCGGCGCGCGTTGTTCCCTTCGGGCGCCACCGCCGGCTCTTCCGGGCCTTAACTCAGGCGTGGCCATTTGGCCGAATGCCAAACCGTGGAGCCCGAAACCCAGCTTCGATGTGACGCGCGGGCACGAGCGATAAACGCAATGGCTCACCCGGCGCGGCGTTTCATCGTGGACCGGCTTTCCGGCGGCCACCCCCGGTTGACCGCCCGCGCCCGCGCCATTACTGTTGATAGAGGTACTTCGCGGGAGAACTCCGATGACGCGCAGGCGGTGGGTGTCGACGGTTGCCGTAATCGCGGGCTTGGCGGCGGCCGGCTCGTGCCGGAAGAAGGAACGTCCGGTGATCGCCGTGGTCCCCAAGGGCCAAGCGCACGTTTTCTGGCAGGCGGTGCACGCGGGCGCGGTGGCGGCGGGACAGAAACTGGACGTCGACATCCTCTGGAACGGCCCGGCCTCGGAAATCGACTTCAGCCGCCAGATCGGCATCGCCGACGACTTTCTCAACCGGCGCGTCGATGGGATGGTACTGGCCCCTGCGCACGGCGAATCGCTGGTCCCGGTGGTCGAACGCGCGGCGCGCGAGAAGATCCCCGTGGTCATCATCGACTCGGGAATTCAAACCGATCAATACCTGGCCTACGTTTCCACCGACAACTATAGGGGCGGGGCGGTGGCGGCCGAGCGCATGATCGAGATCCTTCCCAAGGGAGGGAAAGCCGCCGTGATGGCGACCATTCCGGGTAGCGTCTCCACCGGTGAACGCGAGAAAGGCTTCCAGGAGACCCTGGCGCAGAAGGCCAAGCATATCAAGATCGTCGCGCTCCAATACGGGATGTCGGACCGCGCCAAGAGCCTGGCCGTAGCCGAGGACATGCTCACCGCCAACCCGGACCTCGCCGCCATCTTTTGCAGCAACGAATCCGGCACCATCGGCGCAGTGCAGGGCGCCAAGTCCAAGGGCGTGGCCGGGAAGTTGAAGATCATCGGCTTCGATTCTTCTCCCACCGTGATCGAGGACCTGCAAGCCGGGCTGATCGATTCGCTGGTGGTGCAGAACCCGTTCCGTATGGGTTACCTCGGCGTGGAAAGCGTGGTAGGCCAGCTTCGCGGTGTGCCGCCCGCGCGCCGCATCGATACGGGCGCCACCCTGGTCACCGCCGTGAATCTTCCGGAACCGGCGATTCAGGAACTGCTCCGGCCTCCGATCGAGAAGTACCTGAAATGATCCCGCCGGAAAGCCCCGACTCGGGCGGGCGGCCGCTGCTGGAGATGTCCGGCATTTCGAAGTCCTTCGCCGGAAACCAGGTGCTGTCAGGCGTCGATCTGGCGCTCTACGCTCACGAAGTCCACGCCCTGGTCGGCGAAAACGGCGCGGGCAAGTCCACGCTGATGAAGATTCTCAACGGGGTGCATCCGAGCGATGCCGGCACGATCCGGCTCGACGGCGACCAACTCCGCATTGCCAGCCCGCACGACGCCCGGCGCCTGGGGCTGGGCATGATCTTCCAGGAGCACACCCTGGCGGATCATCTTACGGTAGCCGAGAATATCTTCCTTGGACGCGAGCCGTCGCGCGGTTTCGGCCTTCTGAACGGACGCCGATTGCGCGACCAGGCGCGCCGCCTGCTGGAAGAGTACGGCCTGCCGCTCGACGCCGGCCGCCGCGTCTCCACGCTCTCGCGCGGGGGGAAACAACTGGTCGAAATCGCACGGGCGCTGGCCGCCGCCTCCAGGGTCGTCGTGATGGACGAACCCACGGCCGTTCTATCGCACGGGGAGGCCGAGCAACTCTTCGGCATCATCGCCGGGCTGAAGGCGCGCGGCCTGGCCGTCGTTTACATCTCGCACCGTATGGAGGAACTGGGCCGGATTGCCGATCGCATCTCCATCCTGCGCGACGGGCGGCTCGTGTTCACGGGCCCCTACGCTTCGATCGACGCGGCCGGCATCGTCCGTCACATGGTGGGCCGCGAGATCACCGAACTGTATCCGGCGCTGCCGGCGCCGTCGGGCGAAGTCGTCCTGGAGGCGCGGGGGCTGGGCGATGGCCGCCAGTACCGCAACGTCTCGTTCCAGCTTCACCGGGGCGAAATTCTGGGCCTCGCGGGACTGGTGGGCGCGGGCCGCTCTGCGCTGGCGCGCGGAATCTTCGGTCTGGAGCCGCCCACCGAGGGCGAATTGCGCGTGCGCTCGCTCCCCTCCCGGTTCACCCGCAGCGGACAGGCCATCGCCGCTGGTCTGGCGTATCTGAGCGAGGATCGCAAGGGCAACGGCGTGTTTCCGCACCTTTCGGTGAGCCACAACACGTCGATGGCATCGCTGGAAAAAGTGTCGCTTGGCCCAGTGCTCCGGCTGGGCGAGGAGGGCCGCTGTTCGCGCGCCCTCATGCAGCGGCTTTCGATCCGCGCCGCCTCCGAACGCGCCCCGGCGGGCCGCCTCTCGGGCGGCAATCAGCAGAAGATGCTGCTGGCGCGCTGGCTGTTTGCCGGTTCCGGCATCCTACTGGTGGATGAACCCACGCAGGGCGTCGATCTCGGCACGCGCGCGGAGATTTACCGCCTGCTCGGCGGCCTGCTGGCCGGCGGCGCGGCCGTGTTGATGATCTCCTCGGATCTTCCGGAACTGCTGGGCATGAGCCACCGCATCCTGGTGATGCGGCGTGGCGAGGTGGCGGCGGAACTGGACGCCCGCCGCACCAACCAGGAAGAAGTCATGCGGTACGCCGCGCTGGACCGTACATGAAAGCCCTACTCAACAGGTTTCTGCCGTTTGCGAGCCTCATCGTCCTCTTTGTGTTTCTCTCGATCGCCTCGCCGCACTTTCTGAGCGCGGGCAATCTGTCGTCGGTGGTGCGCCAGACGGCGGTGATCACGATCATCGCCGCCGGGATGACCGTGGTGATCGCTTCGGGCGGCATCGACCTGTCGGTCGGCTCCATCGTCGGACTGGCCGGCGTATGCGGCGCGATGACGATCGCCGCCAACCACTCGGCCGCCGCCGCGCTGGCCGTGGCGGCGCTGGCGGGCCTGGCTTGCGGCCTGTTCAACGGCGCTGCCACCACCTTCCTCCGGATCCCTCCGTTCAT
>CAZVIK010000102.1:0-13249 GCA_964627045.1 uncultured Solibacteraceae bacterium
TTGTGTTACACCGCGAGCGGAAGGAAGGGCTGGGACGGGCCTACGTCGCCGGGTTCGGGCAGGCGCTCGCGATGGGCTACGACATCCTCGTCCAGATGGACGCCGACCTGTCGCACGACCCCAGTTACATCCCCGCGTTCCTGGAGCGCATCCGGGAAAGCGATCTGGTCCTCGGGTCGCGCTACATCCATGGGATCTGCGTCGTCAACTGGGATTTCAAGCGCCTGCTGCTGAGCAAAATGGCCACGCGGTACGTGCAGATCGTCACCGGCATGCATTTCTCGGACACCACCGGCGGCTTCAAGTGCTGGCGCGCGGACGCCCTTCGCGCGGTGGGGTTGGACCGGGTCTTCTCCAACGGCTATCTCTTCCAGATCGAGATGACCTACCGCGTTTTCCGGCGCGGCCTCCGCGTCGCCGAAATCCCCATCATCTTTTTCGAACGCAATCTGGGCCGTTCGAAGATGCATTGGCGGATCATCTGGGAAGCCCTATGGGGCGTGCTGCGCCTGCGTTTCACCCTTTAGCAACTTGTCGAAAAAAACCAATCGCAGAATGAATTCGGCGCCGCAGGGAGCCGTACGTCCCTGGGGCTGGGTGGCGGAGGCTTCCGCCTCCGTGGTCTTCCGGGCGTCCACCGGGCTTGGTCAACAAGTTTTCAGGGCTTTTTTCACGCGCCTTTGAGAACGACCGCAATCAGCGCCATGTTCCACACCACCAGCGCCGCGTACCAGTAGTTGATCCAGCGTACGATGTGCCGCTTGTTCAGCCAAACGCAGACGCCCGCCAGGGCGAAGGCGACCAACTTGGATAAGAGCAGCCCCGTGGCCGGGCCCATATGCATCAATTGCCGGATGAACGGACTGGCTTCGCCCAAACCCAGGCGCATGCCGATCCAGGTTGTCAGGAAATCGAGTAACTGGAGGTAGAGGAACACCTCGAGGTGAACCAGCCGTCCGCCGGCCCATTCGCCGGCCCCTCCGCGCGGGAGCGCCTCTAGCCGCGCGGCGCCCAGATCCACGCCGCCGCCAGGAAACAGATGGAGCCCATGGCGATGGCCACTCCGTGGGGCATTTTCGTTGCTTTCGGACTCTTCAGGTCCAGTTCCTCCCGCCTCAAGTACGGCGGCCGGAAATGCAGCAACTCGTTCAGCATGTAGCCAACGTTGCGCAACGTCGCCCACGTTCTCCCCTTCCCCCACAACCGCAGTACCGCCGGAGCCCCACCGAGGATGTTGCTGAGAAGAAATATCGCAAACCAATTGGCCGGGCCCATCAACGCCCCGACCGCCGCCATCAGCTTGACATCGCCCGCCCCCATGCCCCGCAGCAGGTAAAGGGGAAAATAGACCAGGAAGGCCAACCCCATCCCGATCAGCGCCGTCCGCCAGTTGTATCCGCCGTACCATCTGATTGGATCATCGACACGGAGAAAAGAATTCAACAGGATCCCGGCCAAAACTCCAAAAAGAGTGAGCCAGTTCGGGATCCGGCGGCTTTTGATATCTGTAACCGCCGCCGCGAGAACAACCGCCGCCAGGACGATTTGAAGAGGGATCGGAGGAAACGTGAAGCTCATCGTCCCTACAGCTTAACTCCAGGGCGAGTATAAGGTCTTGTCGCATTTCCCCGCCAGTCATCTTTTGGCCGATCTTCCGGGCAATCCAACGCGAGCTTTTTCTCCGAGCCGGCTCATCGCGACGCCGGCGTGGCACTCCACCTTCTGGTGGAGCCCGGGCGCCGTGCTACTGTGGGACGCAGTGCCGAACCTTGAAGCCGCGCTGGTCAATGTTTCCCTCCTCTGGCTGCTCACCGTGCCTCACGAGTTCGCCCACGCCTGGGTCGCAACTCGACTGGGTGACGACACCCCGCGGAGGGACGGCCGCGTCACCTTGAATCCGCTGGCGCACGTGGACTGGGTCGGAACGGTGGCGCTTCCCGCGATCACATCGCTCTTCGGCGGAGGGTTCCTTGGCTGGGGCCGGGCGGTTGCCACGAACCCGGGCAAGCTGCGCGGGGGGCTGAACGGTCTCGCCTTGGTGGCGTTGGCGGGACCGTTGAGCAACGTTGTTTTCGCCGTCGGCCTGGCGATCGCGGCAAGGCTTTTGGCTGGTCCGCTGCCGGCCGCCGCCGGCTTCGCCGCCACGGGAGTCTACCTCAGCCTGTACTTGGCGCTGTTCAACCTGCTCCCCGTCCCGCCCTTGGACGGCTCGAAGTTGTTGCTGGCCGCGCGCACCCCACCGTTCCTCTACAACGAACTGGCCCGGGCCGGGTTCATGGTGCTGGTGGTGATCATGATCGCCACGCCGATCGGGCGCTGGATGTCCTCCGCCAGTTTCTCGGGTGCCAGGACCGTCTTCAGTCTGATCCCGTAGCGGAAACCTGATCCCCGAAGGGGCGCGTCCGGCTTTCGGTGGCGAAAACGCTCTCTGTCAATTCTTCCTTGTGTGTGGTATTTGAGTTTGAGCGTAGGAGGTAGGGTTGCCATGGACTCTTCGCGGATCTTCGTATTGGGAAGCGCCAACATGGACCTGGTGCTTGCCGTGGACCGTCTCCCGCGGGAGGGGGAGACGCTTGGCGGCGGTGACCTGGCCCTGGTTCCCGGCGGAAAGGGCGCTAACCAAGCCTGCACCGCCGCTCGGTTGGGCGGGCGCGTCATGATGATCGGCCAGGTGGGAGACGACCCCTTCGGCCCCAGGCTGCGGCATAGCCTGGAAGAGGCCGGCGTCGACACCGCCCGGGTGGGCGTCTCCGCGCGGCCCACCGGTTGTGCCTGTATTTTCGTCCTTCCCTCCGGCGAGAACTCGATTGTCGTCTCGCCCGGAGCCAATGCCACCCTCGATGCCGGTACCGCCCTGGCCCGGTTGCATGACCTCGCTGCGGACGATCTCCTTCTTCTTCAGTTGGAGATTCCCCTGGAGACCGTCGCGGCCGCACTCGAATTCGCCGCCTCGCGCGGTGCGACCGCGATTCTCGATCCCGCCCCAGCCCGCCCCCTGCCGGCGGCCCTGCTGCGGAACGTCGCGATCCTGACCCCCAACCAGACCGAGGCCGCCTGTATCCTCGCCAACGGCCGCGAGATCCGGGGTTTCGAGGACGCCGCCCTCGCCGCCAGGTCGCTGGCCGCGCTGGGCCCCCGATCCGTCCTTATGAAGTTGGGGGCCTTGGGCTGCCTTTGGTGGGACGGCACGGACGAGCGCCGGGCCACGCCTCCCCGCGTCGACCCCGTGGATACCACCGCCGCCGGCGACGTCTTCAACGGCGCTCTGGCCGTGGCCCTCGCCGAAGGCCGCACCCCGGATCAGGCACTGCGCTTTGCCAACGCCGCGGCGGCCATCTCCGTGACGCGCCACGGAGCCCAAAGTTCCATCCCGGCCCGCCCGGAGGTTGAGAGGTACTTGTCCTGAATTTGGTGGCACCTTGAACCTTGGCCCCGTTTAGTGTATATCTGACTTGTCAAAGGTCACAGAGGGAAGACCCTGTCCTTAAAGCGGCTTAACAAACCAAGGAGTCATTCTATGGAGAGCAGCAAACCAGCGAACCAGGGCGTTTCGGTCCAGACCCGCCGCGCATTTATGGGTACGGCGACCGCTCTGACGGCAGCTTCCTACCAACGGGTAATGGGAGCCAACGATCGCATCGGCATCGGCTTCATCGGGTTCGGTCTCATCGGCAAACAGCACGTCGCCGACTTCAAGAAAATGACCGACATCGATATCGTCGGCATGTGCGATTGCTACAAACCCCGCCTCGACGAAGGCCTCGCTTACGTCGGCAACTCCCGTACGCAAGGCTATGGCGACTTCCGGAAGATGTATGAGAACAAGGACATCCACGGGGTCGTGATCTCCACGCCCGACCACTGGCACGCGTTGGCGACCATCATGGGTTGCGCTGCGGGCAAAGACGTCTACGTGGAAAAACCGCAGACCCTGTTCATCGACGAAGGCAAGTGGATGGTCCAGGCTGCCAAAAAGTACAACCGCGTTTGCTGCGCGGGAACGCAGCGGCGTCACGGCCGCGGTGTCATCGAAGCCAAGAAAGTCATCCAATCCGGCGTGCTCGGGAAGATCCACTCCATCCGCATCGGGTCCTACCGCAACATCTATCCCGGATTCGGCGTCACGCCGGTTGAGAACCCGCCCGCCGACTACGATTACGACATGTGGCTCGGCCCCGCGGCGAAAACGCCCTACCGGCGTCATCGCGGGCTTTACCACTTCCGCTGGATGCGCGACTTCTCCGGCGGCCAGATGACCAACCTCGGCGCGCACCAGATCGATCAGGTGCTGTTCACCACGGGAGCCAGGGGTCCGTCGCTGGTGATGTCCGCTGGCGGCCGCTACGGGTTGGACAATGACGACGGGGACACGCCGGATTTGCAGGACGCCGTGTGGGTTTTCCCCGAAGGGTTCATCCTCAACTACGCCATCCGCGAAGCCAACGCCTTCCGCGACGCCACCTCCTCGGGCCAGCTCTACCTCGGCACCAAGGGCAACCTGAACCTGAGCGGCGCTTACACAGTCACCTCCGAGATGAAGTGGATCAACCCGGAAAACGAAATCCCGCGCTTCGTCGGCCACCCGGTCGGCGGGCCCCGGTACGACGACACTCGCCAGGAACCTTTCCTGCCGCAGTACGCGGCGCCCGATGCTGGGGCCCGCGGCGCGCGCGGCGGCGGGGCCGGTGCGCCGGCTCGGGCCGCGGGTGCTCCGCCGGCTGCGGGCGGCGGTGTCGCCTCCGATAACCGCTATGGTCTCGGCGGCGAAGACACCATGATGATGAACGAGCGCGACTGGCTCGAAGCCATGCGCTCCCGCAAGGATCCGCTGGTCACCCTGGAAGAAGGCCATCGCGTGGCCATCGTTTGCCACCTCGCCAACATGTCCATGGACCTGAAGCGCGCGATCCGTTGGGATCCGGTGAAGGAAGAAGTCATTGGCGACAAGGAAGCCGCCGCCAAGTGCCGGAAGCCCTATCGCGAACCCTGGGACAAGGTGCTCCGCAGCCTGGTCACCGTCTAACGTTCTGCCTTTGCCGTTTTTCGCGCGGCGGCTGGAAATTCCGGCCGCCGCGTTTTCGCTTTCTTGGCCACGCGCCGGACTTGCCGCCCCTTCAAGCGCGCCGCAGGCGGATCAACGTCACCTCCGGCGGCGCTCCCAGGCGCATCGGGACCCCCACCGTGCCAATCCCCCGGCTTACGTATAAGCGGGCGTCGCCCCGTTGGTAGACGCCGTGGACGAACGGCGTGAACATCCGGGCGACGCTCACAGACGTGCCCGCCAACTCGGCCGCCAGTTGCCCGCCATGAGTGTGCCCGGCGATGGTCAACTGAAACCCTTTCTCTACGGCCGCCGGAAACGTGTCCGGGTTGTGGGACAACAATACATTGAACGCGTCAGGACCGGCCAGGCGTTCGGCCCCCGCCAGGTACGGCCGGCCCAACCGTTGATGGTCCACTCCCGCGAGGCGCAGCCGCGCCCCCGCAAATCCCAGCTCGCGCTGCTGGTCGCGCAGGATCTCGATTCCCAGGCGCGCCGCCTGCCGGACGCAATACGTCTCGGCATGGATGTAGGCTTCGTGGTTGCCGCAACATCCGTAAATTCCGTCGCTGGCGCGCAGCCCGGCCAATCCGCGAAGGCATTCGTCGAGCGGGTCGCCGCGATCGCTGATGAAGTCGCCCGTCACCAGCGCCAGGTGCGGCCGCCATTCGTTGGCCATGCCGACGGCGCGCGCCAGTTCCGCCGCCCCCAGAAACGCGCCCATATGGATGTCGGTCAACTGAGCCATTCGCAGGCCGTCCAGCCCGGCCGGCAAGCGCGGGACGCGGATTTCCACTTCCCGCGCCTCCATCCGCGACCGCGCCACGTACACTCCCAGGCCGCAGGCCGCCACCGGCGCGCCCAGCGCCACCCCGGCGGCGCTCCGGAGCATCCATCGCCGCTGCGGGTTGAAGGCCGCGCCCGCGCGCCCGAGCAGAATCGCGGCGCACAGGCCCGTGAAGATCAGCGCCCAGCCGATGGCTGCCGCGCGCGTCCACGCCACCCACGGCCCCGGAGGCACACGGTCCACCGTCCAGGTGAACCCGAAGGCGGCCCCCAGCGCCAGCAATCCGGCGCCGGCCGGAACGCCCAGCCCCGTCCAAAATCTCAGCGCTGGAGAAACCCGGCCCTCCGGTAGCCGCCGCATCCGGAACCACAAGGCGATGTGCAACAGCAGCGCGAAGCCGAGCACACTGAGCACCGGCATGTGTCGAATAACTTGCAGCATCCCTCTTCTCATTCCATTCTAGCGTCGTGGCCCGCCGCGCCCTCTCGGCTACAATCAAGTGGATGGCGCTGGTGGTGGTCGGTTCCGTCGCCTACGACGGCGTGGAGACTCCTCACGGAAAAGTGGAGCGGATGCTGGGCGGCGCGTGTACCTACATTTCCCTGGCCGCCAGCTATTTCACGCAGCCGCGTATCGTGGCCGTGGTGGGCGAGGATTTCGCCGCCGAAGACCGTGACTTCCTGCTTTCGCGCGGCATCGATCTGTCCGGGTTGGAGAGCGTCCCCGGCCGGACGTTTTTCTGGTCGGGCGTTTACTCGGCCGATATGAACGACCGCACCACGCTGCGGACCGATCTCAACGTCGTTGCCGGCTTCGACCCCAAGCTCCCCGAGCACTACCGCCGCGAGCCTTACCTTCTCCTCGGAAACATCCAGCCCTCCTTGCAGCGCGGCGTCCGCCGCCAGATGACCGGCCTGCGCCTTTCGGGCGGCGACACCATGAATTACTGGATCCAGGACTACCGTAAGGAGCTGCTCCAGACGATTGAAGATTGGGATTTCCTGCTGATCAACGATAGCGAGGCCCGGCTTCTGTCCGGAGAACCGGTGCTGCGCCGCGCCGCCGAGGCGATCCTCGGTATGGGCCCCCGCATCCTGGTGGTCAAGCGCGGTGAATTCGGAGCGGTGTTGTTTACCGAAGCGGGCCACTTCTCGCTACCCGGTTACCTGTTGGAGCAGGTGTTCGACCCCACCGGCGCCGGCGATTGTTTCGCCGGCGGTTTCATCGGCTACCTCGCCGGGGAGGGAGCGGAGATGAGCCAGGCCGCGTCCGATCCGAAGCTGCTGCGGCGGGCCGTGGTCTACGGTTCGGTGATGGGCAGCTTTTGTTGCGAAAGGTTCGGCGTGGAGCGGTTTCGCACCTTGACGCGGGCGGAGATTGATGACCGGTTCCGGGAATTCCAGAGCTTCACGAGTTTTTGAGCTCGCCGCCGTCCTCTTGCTATTAGCCGCCCTGAGCGCGGCGGCCGTCGCCTGGGTGCAGGCCCGGGGCTACACTCTCTACTTCGGCGACGCCGAAGCGCATCTGAACATCGCCCGCCGCGTGGTGGACACCCGCACGCCCGGCGGCTCCCAAATCGGTTCGGTCTGGCTCCCGCTGCCGCATATTCTCATGCTCCCGTGGGTCCGGTCGGATTCCCTGTGGCGCAGCGGTCTGGCCGGTGCCATCCCCTCGGCGCTGTGTTTCGTGGCGGCCGGGGGCCTGCTGTTCGCCTCCGCCCGGCGCGTCTTCGGCGACCGGACCGCCGCCCTGGCTACCGTGGCCCTGTTCGCTCTCAACGCGAACATGCTCTACCTCCAGGCGATCCCCATGACCGAACCCGTGCTGGCCGGCACGCTCGCCGGCTTGCTCTACTGCACCGTCCGGTTCGGCGAATCGCAGTCGATGTTCTGGGTGGCCGCGGCCGGACTTTTTGGAATGGCGACGTCGCTGGCCCGCTATGAGGGCTGGTCCTTGATCCCCGTGGTGACGCTCTACTTTCTGCTCGCGGCGCGGCGCCGTTGGGCGGCCGCCTTCCTGTTCGGGGCGGTGGCCTCGCTTGGCCCGCTTGCCTGGCTGGCGCACAACTGGTGGTATTGGGGCGACGCTCTCGAGTTCTACCGGGGGCCGTATTCGGCGCACGCCATCTACCAGAGGTTGCTCGATTCCGGGATGCAGCGCTACCGTGGCGACCACGACTGGGGCCAAGCCGTCTTGTACTACTGGCACTCGGCACGCTTGGCGCTGGGTTGGCCGCTGCTGATCCTGGGCGTGGCGGGGGCGGCCGTTTCGATCTTCAAGCGCGCCTGGTGGCCCGTGCTGCTTTTGCTGAGCCCCACGGCGCTGATTGTCGGCAGCATCCACTCGGGCGGCACCCCGATCTACATGCCGCACCTCTGGCCGTTCTCTTACTGGAACACCCGCTTCGGGGCGACGGCGCTCGCCGGCATCGCGTTTGCCGCGGGCGTCCTGATTCTGCTGGTTCCGCGCCGTCTTCGCGCGGCGGCGGCGGTGCTCATGGCCGGCTTGTCGGTCGTCCCCTGGGTGCGAGGCTCCTGGCCGGAGAACACGATTTGCTGGAAGGAGTCACAGGTCAATTCCGATGCCCGCCGCGCCTGGACGGCCCAGGCAGCGGGCTTCCTCCGCGAACACTACCGTCCCGGAACCGGGATCTTCATGACCTTCGGCGATCTTCCCGCCATTCTGCGGGAGGCCGGCCTGCCGCTGCGCGAGAGCCTCCACCAGGACAACCTTCCGGCCTGGCAGGCGGCCGTGGCGCGGCCGGATCTCTTCCTGCGTGAGGAGTGGGCCGTGGCCATCGCCGGCGACAGCGTGGACAGCGCCATCGTCAATGCCTCGCGGCACGGGCCCCGCTACGAGATTCAAACGACCATCGAAGTGAAGGGCGAGCCTCCCATGCACATCTACAGGCGCAAGTGATGCGAATCTCATTCACTAAGGCGCACGGAACCCGAAACGATTTCCTGATGACCTGGGCGAGCGAAGGACCCGCAAACGGTTTGGAGCGGGCCGCACGCGCCATCTGCGACCGCCACACGGGCATCGGCGCCGACGGGTGGCTCCTGGTCACCGCCGGCGCAGGCGAGGAGTATCACGCTGCCATCCGCCTGTTCAACGCCGACGGCAGCCGCGCCGAGATCTCCGGCAACGGCACCCGTTGCGCCGCGGCCTTTCTCCTGGAAGCGGGCCTGGCGCTTTCTCCAGTGCGCATCCTAACGGAGGCCGGTCTCAAGGAACTGTGCCTGGCGGGCCGCCGCGGCCGCTGCTTCTCGCTGGAGATGGACATGGGGCGCCCGTGCTGGCAGGATACCGACGTGCGTGCGACCCTTCCGCTACGGCAGGGGCCGCAGGAGGCGACGCTGCTGAACGTCGGCAATCCGCAGTGCGCGCTTTTTGTCGAGGACTTCCAGTTCGACTGGGTGGCTCTCGGCGCTGAGATTGAATCCCACCCGCAGTTTCCGCAGCGCACCAACGTTTCCTTCGTCCGCATCGAGGACAGACACACGCTTGACGTGCGCTTCTTCGAGCGTGGCGCGGGCGAAACCATGAGTTCCGGCACCGGCTCAACCGGCGCGGTCTGGGCCGCCATGTTGCGCGGTCTGGTTGACAGCCCTGTCCGTGTGCTGACGCCTGGCGGGCCGCTGGAGGCGCGATGGGACCGGACGATATACCTCACGGGCCCGGCCGAGATCATCGGTCGCGGCGAGTTTTTCCTGGATTGAGAAGAGGTGGAATGGAACTGGAGAAGAAGATCCGCACCCATACGGCCCGCGTCGGCGTGGTCGGATTGGGATACGTCGGCCTGCCCCTGGCGGTGGAATTCGCACGGGCCGGATTCGACGTCACCGGAATCGACCTGAGCGAATCGAAAGTCGCGCGGGTCAACGCCGGCGATTCCTACGTAGGGGACGTGCCAAGCGAGACGCTCGCACCGCTGGCCTCCTCCGGCAAGCTGCGCGCGACCACCGATTTCGGCGCCGTCGCCGGGCTGGACACGGTCAACATCTGCGTGCCGACCCCGCTGCGCAAGACCAAAGACCCGGACATGAGCTACATCGTCTCGGCGTGCCAGGAGATCGCCAGGCACATGCACTCCGGCATGCTGCTGATCCTGGAATCGACCACCTATCCGGGCACCACGGACGAACTGCTGTTGCCGATGTTCGAGGCCGGCGGGCGGCGCGCCGGACGGGATTTCTTCCTGTGCTTTTCACCCGAGCGTGTGGACCCGGGCAACCCCCTGCACCAGACGGCCAACATTCCCAAGGTCGTCGGCGGCGTGACGCCCGAGTGCACGCGGATGGGCGCGCTGTTCTATTCGCAGGCTTTGGAAAAAGTGGTGCCCGTCAGCTCCACGCAGGTCGCCGAGATGGTGAAGCTGCTGGAGAACACCTTCCGCATGATCAACATTGGGATGGTGAACGAGCTCGCCATGATGTGCAGCCGCATGGGAATCAACGTGTGGGAGGTCATCGACGCCGCCGCCACCAAGCCCTTCGGCTTCATGCCCTTCTATCCGGGGCCCGGCCTGGGCGGGCATTGCATCCCGATCGACCCGTTCTATCTTTCGTGGAAGACGCGGCAGGCGGGCATCGAGGCGCGCTTCATCGACCTGGCCGGCTACATCAACGGGCACATGCCCGAGTTCGTCGTCGACACGGTGCAGAACGCTCTCAACCTCCGCGGCCGGCCGCTGAAGGATGCCCGCATCCATGTTCTCGGGGTAACCTATAAGAAGGACATTGACGACACGCGGGAATCGCCCGCTCTCGATGTGATGCATTTGCTCGGGAAGCGGCTGGCGCGTTTCACGTATTCGGACCCGTTCGTGCCCGAGTTGAAGATCGACGGCATCGACCTCGTGAGTCTGCCGCCGGTCGAGGCCGCGGCCGCGGCGGACTGTGTGCTGATCGTGACGAATCACTCGGCGTTCGACTACCGTGCCGTGCTCGAAAGCGCCTCCCTGGTGGTCGATACGCGCAATGCGATGCGAGGGTTGGTTTCGGAGAAGATTGTCAGACTTTAATGGGCGGGCGGCGCGCGCGCCGCACCTGGCCCGGTTCCGTTCTATACTCCAGTCATAAAGGATCGATATGCGAACTTCTGCAAAGTTGCTCGGTTTGGCCGCCTCCGGCGTTCTGCTCGTTTTTCTGGCCGGCTGCGGCGGTTCATCGGCGCATTCCGCGACGGAGAACTACGTTCTGGTCGCGGACAACATCAAGCTGCCGTATTGGCAGGCGGCGGCGGCCGGGATCAAGCAGGCTGCCACCGACCTGGGCGTGAAGTACGAAGTGGCCGGGTCGGACACGCACAACCCCGAGGGCGAACGCAGGGAGTTTCAGCGGATCTTGAACCGTCAGCCGAAGCCCACTGGGATCATGGTCTCCGCGGCGGACGCGGAGTTGTTGAAGGACGATATCGACGGCGCCATCGGCCAGGGGATTCCGGTCATCACCATCGACTCGGACGCCCCTACCAGCAAGCGGCTGTTCTTCGTCGGCACGGAAAACTACCGCGCCGGAACGATGGGAGCGCAAGTGGCCGTCAAGCAGTTGCAGGGCCGGGGGAGCGTCGTCGTGTTCACCATCCCCAGCCAGGCGAATCTGGCCCAGCGCCTGCGCGGCTATCAGGACGTGTTCGCCGCGCATCCCGGCATCAAGATCGTACAGACCATCGACATGAAGGGTGATGCCGGAACAGCCTTCGACGCCGCCAAGGAGATCGTCGAAGGCAAGAAGGTCCCGGCCGACGCTTTCGTCTGCCTGGAGGCGATCGCCTGCTCCCAGGTCGCCGATGTGTTGAACCGCAACCAGGTCACCGGCAAGACCATCGTGGCGATGGACACCGACGAGACCACACTGGAGTGGATCAAGAAGGGCGTTATCACCGCCACCATCGCACAGAAGCCCTATACGATGGCCTACGTCGGCATGATGATGCTCGACAGCCTGGAGCACAACAAGTTGAAGAACCTTGCGGCCAACCATGAGCAGGACCCCTTTGCCGCCGTGCCGTCTTTTGTCGACACCGGGGCGACGCTCATCACGAAGGAGAATGTCGATTCCTTCCAGCCGCTCGGTCCGCCGCCGGCCCCGGCCAAGTAACGGCTCGCATTTGCGGGACGCCTGGAGCAGCATCGCGCTCGTCCTGGCGCTGTTAGGCGCCGGGATGAGCGCGCGCGCCCAGTACGCCCCGGCGCCGGCCGAGTGGAACCGGCCCGTCGAGCCCTTCCGGGTGGCGGGCAACGTCTACTACGTGGGCGCTTCCGATGTGTCCGCCTTCCTGATCGCCACTCCTTCCGGCCACTTCCTGATCGACACCGGATTCCGTGAGACCGTCCCGCTTTTGGAGGCCGGCGTGAAGAAGCTCGGTTTCCGCCTGGAGGACATCCGCATCTTGCTGGCCAGCCACGCGCACTACGACCACGCCGGCGGGGTGGCCGAGGTGCGCTCCCGCACCGGCGCCCGTCTCCTGCTGAATCCCGTCGAGACGCCGCTGTTCGCGCGCGGCGGCAAGGGAGACTTCGCCTTCGGCGATCAATATGGCTTCCCGCCGGTGACGCCGGACGCGCTGTTGCGCGACGGCGAGGAGATCCGGCTTGGCGGAGCCGCCGTCAAGGCGCATTTCACGCCCGGCCACACCGCGGGCTGCGTGTCCTACAGCACCGTGACGCAGGAAGCCGGGCGCTCGCTGGACGTGGTGATGCCGTGCAGCCTCACCGCTCCGGGCTACCGGTTGTTGAACAACCCCGGCTACCCCGGCATCGTTCGCGATTTCGAAGCGACCTTCGTCCGGCTCCGCGCGCTGGCCTGCGACATTTTCCTCGGCGGGCACAGTTGGGATTTCGGCCTCGCCGAAAAGCGCCAGGCGATGGCGTCCGGCGCGGCCGTTAATCCATTCCTTGACCCCAAGGGTTACCAAGCCTGGATCGACAAGGCGGAAGCGGCCTTCCGGAAACAACTGGCCGAGCAGACGGCGGACGCTAACGCCCGGAAGACCCGAACCCCCCCGTCCCGCGGCGGGTCGAATTGAGTTCCCCCTCGTCCCACTCGACGCGCTCGTAACGCGCGATCACCAACTGCGCCATCTTGTCGCCGCGGCGCACCGTGTAGGCCTCGCGCCCCAGGTTCAGGAGAATCACCTTGATCTCGCCGCGGTAGCCCGGGTCGATGGTGGCCGGTGCGTTGGGCAGGGTGATGGAATGATTCAGCGCCAGGCCGCTGCGCGGGCGCACCTGGGCCTCGAAGCCCGGGGGCAGCTCGATGGCGATTCCCGTGCGGACGGTGCGCGGACGGCCCGGCTCCAGGGCGGCGTCCTCCAGCGCGCGCAGGTCCATGCCCGCGTCCTCCTCAGGGCCGTGAGCGTACTGCGGCAGGAAGGCGTCCGGGTCGAGGCGTTGGATTCGCAATCGCATGGGGAAC
>CAZVIK010000103.1:0-13128 GCA_964627045.1 uncultured Solibacteraceae bacterium
CGCTTGAAACGGATGCAATAGGTCGAGCGAGAAGCCGGCGTAAAAACAACCTATTGCGTGTTGGGCTCCCTCCTCGCCGAAGTTCGGGAGCCGATCGCCTCCGGCGGGCATTGCCTCGCCTTCCACTCCTACGACCACGCTCACGAAACGCCGCAGCTTTTCCATTGCAGGACGGTTGACTATCGGTTGAAAGGCTATCGTCCCCCGCGGTCTGTGATTACGGGCGAGCTGACCGACGAGAACCTGTGCCACCACAACTTTGAATGGCTGGCAAGCTCCGCCACAAGCCTCGGGACGGAGATGCCGGCATTTCGCAACGGTATTGTGCGGATTCCGATCGCGTTCGACGATTTCGACCTCCACTCACGGCGGTTCGACTACCCGGCCTGGGAGCGTCGCGCTCTGGAGCGGGCACGCACGACTCCGCTCCTTGTCTTCTGTCTCCATGACTGTTACGCGGATCAGTGGTTGGACGGCTATCCGCGCTTTTTGGAAAAGCTGGGCGCAATGGGGCAACTGCTGACATTCGATGAGCTGTGCGACCGGATCGCATTGGGACTCTCGGAGTAGCACATTCCGGCCCTTGACCGGGCGCGCCTTCGAAACCCTTGGCCCATCTGGTTTGCCGAAGCGCCGAATGCGCGTTGACAGGTGTTTCCCCCGTTGCTAGTTTGGTGAAATCAGAAGCCCAGCGAAGCACCGGCTGAAGACCGTCGATTTCGTCGCGCACCGATGTGCGCCTCGCCGGGTGAGCCACCGTCCGGCCATCCCTGCAAAGCTTTGGCCCCATGCCATCCACCGTCCCGGCCCGCCGCCGCTCGACGGCGGCGACGTCGCCGGCGTGCCTTGGCGGCACCGGAGCGGGAGGCGTCCGTAGCGAATGCCGGGCTGGCTCACGGACCTCGTCAGGAACGCGGTCCTTAGAACGAATCCCTATTGGCCCTTCCGGCGCTGCAACCGCATCCCGTATCACGTGGCGATTCGGTCGGTCGTCCGGTCCATCCGGCGGCAGCCCGGGATCCGCAGCCTCTACCTTCGGCACGGTCTTGCCGAGGGTGAATGGACACCGGCATTGAGCGACATCGACTTCACGCTCATCCTCAAGCGCGGCTTTCCGGCTGAGGCGGAATTTGGCTTTCTCAAAGACTTCTGGACGCGGTACGGGCACCTTCGACGCGCCTTCCCAATGTTGGGAGAGGTGGAGATCCTGGCGGAAGACGAACTCGCCCCCTGGCTTTCGCTCAGCAGTTGCGTCCCCGGTGGCCGGCATTGGACCCTGCTCCACGGGGAACACAGCGAAGACCTCTCGGCCGATGGTTCGCCACATTGGCGGCGGCGCGCGTTGAGTTTCGCCCTCTGGATCTACCTGGAAATCCTGCCTCCGTGCGCCATGCGGCCAGACTCGTTTCTGCGTCGGCAAGATATCCAACGGCGCGCAGGGAAGATCCTGCGGCTCTTGCAGCCGATTCTTGCCGAGGCTGGCCAACCGTATATGCCGGTGGACCCCGTCTCCGGCACCGCGAGCCTCATCACTGACCTGATCTTCGCTCTGAGAACCGCCGCCGGTTACGTCGTTTCGCAGCAAACCGGGGACGACCCCCCGGCGCCGACGGACCTCCACCGTGTCCCGGCGTCGGATCGTGAACCCCCTCCCCTACCGTTCGCCGGTGCGGAAGGCGTTCGAAGCGTGGTCCCGAAACCCGATGGGACCGCCTTGCTTGTTTTGGAAGACAACCTCGGTCGTGAAGCAGTCCGCCGGCTGTTGGAAACGACCCTGCGGGGTTGCTCGGGATTGGCGTGTACTCCCGTCTTCGTGCATCACAGTCTGTTTGCCTACGTGGTTCGCCACGAGAACCCGTTCTTCTTTTCGGATTTGCTCCGCCGGCCGACGCCTGATAGCGGGTGCGATCCGTTGGAGGGTATTGACCCGCCATCCCGCACGGCACTTCGAGCCAACACCGTGGACCGCATCGCCAACGTTCTGACCTTCACTCGAAGCGCCGAACTCCATTCGCGTGCCAGGCCGCTCGCGCCGTCTGCCCTTCGCACATCGCTGAACCGGGCCTTGGCGGCGCGTCTCTTGTTTGGCGGCGGCGAGATCCACCCTGATGCCGGCGAGAACGCCGCCCGAGGCTTTTCGGAATTCCCTGAAGCTGCTGGCGCCCTGGAGGAAATCGAAGCGCAAATCAGGGCCGGGAGCGAGGAACCCGCCCGCCAGACCGCGTTCTCCTTGTTTCGCTCCCTGGCCGGCAGTATCTCTGAGCAGGTGTCGCAACCGGACGCCGGTGGGGTTCTAGCAGGCGTCGCCGAAAGCCGGGGCGGCGGCGCATGACCCAGCCAACCGAATTGCCGGACGTTTCCGTTGTGGTGCCGGTCCGGAATGCGGAACGCACGGTGGAGGGCACGATCCAGTCGCTCCTCGCGTTGGAGTACCCCGAGGAGCGCCTCGAACTGATTTTTGTCGACAACGCGTCCACCGACGGCACACCTCGGATCCTGGCTTCCTATTCAGACCGGCTGCGATGCCTCGTCGAACCGAAACGGGGCGCCTCTGCCGCCCGAAACAGGGGAATCTCCGCGGCGCGGCACGCCATTGTTGCCTTTACGGACGCGGACTGTCTTGTCGACCGCCAATGGCTGCGCCGGTTGGTGGAACCACTCCAGGACGTCGCGGTCGGCGCGAGCGGCGGCAAGATCCTGGCGGTACGCCCCTGCAACGCGATCCAGGAGTACGGAGAGTGGCTGCATGACCACGAGCGGGCGATTCGGGAGTTCGACCCACCGTATGTGATTTCCATGAACTGGGCGTCGCGCCGCGACGCGCTCGTGGCCGCCGGCGCGTTTGACGAGGACCTGTTCCGCGGTGAGGATGTGGATCTGTCCTACAGGCTGTCGCAGGCGGGCTTCCGGCTTGTCTACTGTGCCGGTGCTGCGATTCATCATCACAACCGGCCCGATCTTAAGGGCCTCTTCCGGGAGGGGTTTATGGACGGCTTCTACTCGGTGAAGGTCTTGAAGAAGCACCAGGCATATGTGGCCGCCCGTGGACATCGGCGTGCGCGCCTCCGCGATTACCTCACGCTCACCGCCAACCTGCTTCGCATCGCCGTTGGTGAAGCGAACCCCCGCTTGATGTTTGATGCGGCCTTTAACGCAGGCAAAAAGACTGGGAAGATCCTCGGCTCGCTTCGCTTCGCACACCTGGAGATGTAGCCGGCGATTCGTCTGGCCTGCCCCCGTCTCTGCTGCCGGCGAAAACAGAAAGGCTTATGTCTCGCCGGTGCACGATCCTTAAGTACGCGGTCTTGGCGCTGGCGGATGTGCCGCTCGCGCCGTCCATGGCGTGGATGCGCACGCACCCGTGCGTGCCGCGCCGCGGCTCAGCCCACGTCCGGCCTCCGGTGGCGCGGGCCATCGTTGTTCGTGGCCTGCATTCCGGCAAACGGTACGTGCCAATTGCCCCCGCCTTGTGGGGCTGCCCTTCAAGCCCTACGCCGTCTGCCTTTCATGGAGCAGCCTTTCCGGGCTGCGGCCGGGCCTTCCAGCCCTCCGCATCGAAAACTTCCCGTGCCAGTGTGTGCGAAGATGTCTAGTTCCACGGCACCCTGCATGCCCATTACCGACGCCGGCGCTTTCGACGTTTACGGTTACCGCTTCGTGATTCGGGGCTCGTCGCCTTCCGCCGTCGATGGACTCGCCCACGACTTCGCCTTCTTCCGCTCGGCCCCCACCGGCGGCGAGCGCCCCGTCGAGATGGTGGAAGAAGACCCCGACTACGACGCCCTTCCCGCACTGCCGGCCTCCGTCTACACGCCCCGCAACGTCGCCTATCGCGACGGACGCGCGGTCTATCTCGACTTCCACGGTCGCGGCATCGGTACTCACGACCTCGCGGGCGGCGGCTTCCGCATCGTCTCGCGCGACCCCTTTCTGCTCTACGAAGCCTGCTACCTGTTTCTGCTGTCCCAGATCGGGCAGTTTCTGGACTCCCGGCACATGCACCGCGTCCACGCCTTGGCCATGGCGTTGAACGGCCGGGCCATTCTCGCACTCCTTCCGATGGGCGGCGGCAAAAGCACCCTCGGCGCCCACCTTCTGCGCCACAAGGACATTCTGCTGATGTCCGACGATTCGCCCTTCGTGGACTCCTCCGGCCGGGTCAACGCCTTCCCGCTTCACCTGGGCCTCCTGCCGGGCGGGGAGAACGAAGTTCCCGAGCAGCACCTCCGCCGCATCCAGCGAATGGAGTTCGGCCCGAAGATCCTGGTCAACTACGAGCACTTCGCCGGACGGGTGTGCGCGTCGGCCGACCCCGGGATTTTGTTCCTCGGCAGCCGCACCCTCGCTCGCGACTGCCGTATCGAACCGGCGGGAGCCATGGACGGCGTACGCGCGATGATCACCAACAGCGTCGTCGGGCTGGGGCTTTACCAGGGTATGGAGTTCGTGCTCCATCACAGCGCCTGGGAGATCGCCGGCAAGCTCGGCGTGGCCGGCTCGCGGTTCCGTAACGCGCTACGCCTGCTGCGACGCAGCCGCGTCTGCCACCTCCGGCTGGGCCGTGATTCGGCCGCCAACGCCGCCGCCGTCCTGGAGTATGCGCGCCGTGTCCTGGCCTGACTTCGTGCCCGCCCGCCTCCGTGACCTCGCCAGCGGCGCCCGTTCGCTCGCCGGCATCGTCTCGCGCCGTCGCGTCTTTGCCGGTCCCCGCTCGATCGCCCTGGCCATCTCCGACGTCTGCAACACCAACTGCGTCATGTGCTCCTGCCACTCTCCGTTGCTGGCCCCCCCGGCCCCAACGCCGGAGCCCTACATGGACCCCGGCGTCTTCGAGAGCATCCTCCGCCAATGCCGCGCCATGGGGACCTTCCGCGTGGTCCTCGGCGGCAACGGCGAACCGTCCCTCCATCCCCACTTCGACCGGATGCTGCAACTGATGAACTCCCTCGGCATGGAGCCTTACGTCCTCACCAACGGGCTGGCGCTCGACGAGGCGCGCGTCAAGGTCTGGAGTTCCATCCGCGCCCACTATCGCTTCAGTATTCACGCTGGAGACGAGCCGTCGTTCCTCGCCGGCCACCCCAACGCCCGCCCGGGCCAGTTCGAACGCCTCACCCGCGCCATCAAAGCTCTTGTTGCCGCCGGCCGCGCCCGGGTCTCCGCCATGCACGTCATCCACAAGGCCAACTTCCGCCACGTGCGGGCCATGATCGAGCACGCCCGCCAGGTTGGCATGTCCGAAGTTCTCTTCCGCCCCGTCCGTGCCGCCGCCGAATTGGCCCCGGTCGTCTTGTCGCCGGACGAGGAGACCCACCTGCGCGGCGAGCTTCGTGTGTGCCTGGATCTGGCGCGCGGCTACGGCATCCGCACCAACATCGGCGAATACCTCGACAACAACCTTTGGATCGATTCCGGCCTGGTCGACACCGCGCACCTCTACCGCCGCGTCCCCTGTTACATCGGGTGGATCTACGCCGAGTTCGACCGTGACGGCACCATGCGTCCTTGCCTGCACTCCCGGCGCGTCATGGGCCGCGCGGGCGAGCGCCCCCTGCGGGACATCTGGAATTCACCTGAATACTGGGCGTTCCGCCGCGAGGCCCGCGCCATGCCCCGCTCCGGCCGGCTCGTCGCCGGATGCGCCTGCCGTCAATGCTGCATGGCGAAATACAACCTTAACCTCTACAACCTTCTTCACCTGAAATCGCTGCGCTACGGCCAGGCTTGACGCCTCGCCGCGCACGCCCCGCTCCAACTCGGCGGCGCTCGGCGGCCATCTCCTCGCACCACCGGCAGGCCGGGTCCAGTGGAACGGAAAGGTCCGTCAATCGGCGTCGCGCCTCCACCATCGCCGGCCCGTTCCAAACGTCGTCGCCTTTGAGCAGATTGCCGAAGTGCGGGTCCGGCCCCAGCACGCAGCACATCCCCGCCGTACCGTTGCTGTCGATGGTGAGCAGGCGGAACGGCTGGGTGCAGCCGCGCGCCTGGTCCCCGCGCCGTCGGAGCCGGGGCGGAAACACCGGGATGCGGAACCTTTGCGCTTCCAGTTCGCTGAGCGCGCGTTGAACCTCCGGGTCGTCCTCCCGAAGGCACATCGATTCACCGTAGCCGTCCGCTTCGCTGGGCCACAGGCTCTTCAGCTTTACCTGGTCCACGCCCATGCCTTCGCACAGCCGCACGAAATCCGCCGCGCGCCGCAAGTTCGCTCTGGTGCAGATGTAGCTGGCGCGCAGGATGCGCGGGTATCCGCCGCGCCGGCGCCGCGCCGCCAGTTCGCGCACGCCCCGCACCGCGTCATCGAAAAGCCGGTCCGCCCCGCCGGTTACCCCGCCGAACTCCGCGCGATCCACCCCGTAAAAGCTCACGTTGAGCATCTCGATCGGAGCCTCCAGCATCGCCTCGGCATTCCGCGCCACCAGCGTCCCGTTGGTCGGCATGTGCACCTTGAGCCGCCGCGCATGCGCTTCGCGGATCATTTCGAACACGCCCGGATGCAGCAGCGGTTCGCCGCCCGCCAGCACGATGGCCGTCGCGCGCGGATAGCGGTCCAGGATTTGCCTGTAGACTTCCAGGCTCATGTCTCCGAAACTGCCCGCCCGCCGCGGCTGCCGGAAGAACGAGCAGTGCGGACACCGCAGGTTGCAACGCGAGGTGATCAACACGTCGAGCCACACCGGCGAGTAGCCCACCGTCGCCGACGGAAATCCGCGCCACGCGTGCCAGGTGTACCGGACGGCGTTCACAATCTGCCCCGGGCTGTGTTGCCGCAGCGCGCCCAAAGCTTTGCTACAGGCTTCGGCGATGCGCGCCGCGCGCCCTGATAACATGCTTCCGAAAGACATCGTTCCCCGGCGTCCTCCCCGGTGCCGCCAAACCGCGCCTTGTCCCCGCGCACCACTGCCGGACGGCCGCCCGCCTTTTCAATCCACCGTGGCGCTCAGGTAGAGCATCCGCTGCTTCAGGCCGCCCAGCAACGCCCCCGCAAACAGCGCCATGTCGGCGCAATAACGCAATCCCGTAAAAGCCAGCCCCAACGCCAACCCGTGCCGCTTCACGTCGGGCCAGGCGTAACTCGCCGCCAGCGCCGCCGTAAGCGCCAGGCCCGCCCACGTTCCCGGCGACCCCGCCAGCCACACCGCCGCCGTCGCCAGCCCGGCCAGGTGCAGCCACAGGAAATTGGTCAGGAACACCACCACCGCCACCGGCGACGGCCGGTAGAACAGGCACGCGTAGCGCACGCCTCCGGGCGCCGGATAGCGGACGTAGCATTCCACCGCAGGGTCGTTGTGTTTGGCAAAGACGTAGGGATGATACCGCCCGTAGCCGAACCACTTGCGGACCATCTCGCGCAAGCGCGTCGGGTTGCGGTGCTTCACCACGGCATTCCGCCGCAGGTACAACTCCCATCCATCCGTCAGCACCCGCGCGCACACGTCGCAATCCTCGCCCGTCACGCACCCCGGATCGTATCCCCCGATTCGCTCCATCGCCGTCCGCCGGAACGCCACGTTGGCCCCCGCGAAGAACGGCGCGATCGTTGGATGCCTCGCCTTGTCGAGATACCCCTCCTGCTGGAGGTTCGCCAGTATCTGTACGATCATCCGGCGCGCTCTCCTTCCCCGGCCGGCCCCGTCTCCATCCGCGCGCCGTGGAAGCGCGCCACCAGTCCGGTCAGTCCCTCGATGGCGCTCAGGTTGCCGCCCACCGAACCCACGTGCGGGTCTTTCAGAAACGGTTTTTCGATTTCCGCCAGCCAATCGGGTTCCGCCTCGCAGTCGTCGTCGATGAACGCGATCACGTCGCCCGTGGCCTCCCGCAACGCCGCGTTGCGCGCGTATGGGATCCCCACCGTCTCTTCGCGGAAATACCTCACATTCAGCCGGCCCGTGAAGGACCGCGCCATCGCCTCGGTCCCGTCGGTCGATGCGTTGTCGATGATGACGACCTCATCGGGCCGCCGCGTCTGCACCGCCAGCGACTCCATCGCCCTTCCCAGCATCGCCGCCCGGTTCCGCGTGGCGATCGCCACGGTCACCGCGAGCTGCGTCATCGGCGGCTCCGGCAGCCGCACCTCCCCGCCGCCGGACTCCCCGGCCATCGCCGCCAGCTTTCTCACGTAAGCCGCCGCCCACACCGTGTAGCGCGCCAACTCGGAGGCTTCCCCGCGCCTCTCGGCCTCGTACTCACTCAGAATCGTTTCGAGAACATCCTTCTCACCGGGCGTCGCGACCGCCAATGCCTCGGCCACCTGGCGGCTGGTCGCCGGAACCTCCGCCGCGCCATCGCCTGGTTGCAGGCAAACGTAGGTCGCCCGCAGCGTCTCCCAGAACACCAGGAAGAAATCGGCCGCCCCCATCTGGAAGACCTCCGGCTCCCGGAACAGCCCGCGCAACGCCCGCGCCCGGTGTTCCAGCGCCTCGGCCCCTCCGTAGGCCCTCGCGACGCGAATGGTGCCCGCCGTCGCCAGCCCGCTTCCGCCGGCCGTCTGCGCGATGCAGGCGAACAACTCCGGCGCGGTCTGCGGATCGCGCACCGTCCAGCCCGGCGCCGGATGCAGCGCCAGCGCCAGCGCGCCGTCGCAGAAATGCCCGTTCACCCGCGCGCCGAGCGGCTTCAATCGCCTGTTGAACTCGCGCAACCGCCCGGCCCGCGGCAGCCTCTTCCCGGTCACGATCAGGTCGAACGCGTCCACCGTCGCGCCCGCGAACCGCCCCGGCTCCAGGCCCACGGCCGCCAGCGCATGGAAATCCAGCCGCGGCATCAGGATCGCCCGATCGATTCCGTCCAGCGCCGCGCACGCCTCCTCGATCCGCCTCCGCGCCCCGGACCCCAGCAGCCGCCCGATATCGTCCTCGTCCACCGCCCGTACGCGCAGCGCCTTTGGCACGGCCCCATCCTCGGCTGGGCGTCCGAAGGCCTCACGGGCCAGCCGGGTGAACGCCTCCAGCACCGCGTCCACCGGCAACTCCCGGGAACTCAGCAAATCGCCGCGCCAGCGGGCGACCTCGGTGAGCGCATCTCGAACCTCAGGCTTCGCCTCAGCGGCACGCTTGAGCGCCGCGTCACGCCCGCCATGGTTGCCCCGGCCGGACACCGCCAGCCACGCCTTGGCGGCGTCGGCGGTCATTTTGTAGGCGATGTAGCGCCGCAGGTAGGCCGGCTGCCCGTCGTCCGGCAGCAACTCCCGTGACAGGTAGCGCCAGCTCGACAGCAGTTCGAAGCGCTCTTCTCCGGCGCCGGCGTCCTCCGGCGGCAGGTAGTCGAACACGTCCCGCCCCCACAGCCGCCGCCACTCGCGCCGCCCGGCGTCGAAGCGCTGCCGGTAGAACGGACTGTGCGCGTATAGTTCGCGGAATTCCTCGGGATGGTAGACCGCCAGTTCACCGTCGCCGAGCATCGGGATCGCGCGCCGCAACGATTCGTACCGATTCCGCACCCGCGCCGCGTCCCGCTTCCGGTTCTCGCTGTCCACCATCACCAGCAGGTCGATATCGCTGAGCCCGTACACCGGCCGGCCCGAAGCCATCCCCCGGCGCAGGTACACGCACACGACCCCGGGCAGGCCGCCCAATCGGCGTCGGCACAGCCGGATCGCCGCCCAGTAGAGAATCCGGTATCCCGCCGTAAATGGGAAGAACTGCGTCCGGAGGGCAAACCTCTGAAGAAAACGGCCCCCGCCGCGCGATCCGGCATCGGCGGGCGTATGTCCATCGCTCATCCCAGAACCCAGTATGCCCGATCCCGCACTTCTCGCGCCTTCTGCGAGGAAGCCCTGCCTTCCGATCTGGAGCAGGCCGCCAGACCTGCCACGTGGGCAGTCCCGCCCACGGTTGGCGTTCGCCGCCGTCGTTGCTTGTGGCCTGTGCTATTGCAGCCGCCCGCCGTTGTAAGGGCTTGGCGCTGCCAAGCCCAACCCGGCAGCGCCCCTTGTGTGCCGGCCCTTTCCCCCGCTTCACCGGCCTCGCCTCTTGTGGGGCAGCCTTTCCAGGCTGCGGCAGGGCTTTCCAGCCCTGCCCCGTCTGCGTTTTGTGGAACAGCCCTGCCTTCCGATGTGGAGCAGGTCGCCAGACCTGCCACGCCAGCAGTCTTGCCGGCGGATGGCACTCATCTTCGCCGTGGCGCACGCACTCCCGCGCGCCGCGTCGGCGCCACACGCACACCCGGCCGCTACACGTCACATACGCGGAACGCCTCTTCCAGCCCCGCCTGCGGGTCGCCGCGCGGGCTGAACTCATGCGCCAGCCAGCCCGCGTACCCGGTCTCCACAATCGCCCGCGCAATCGCCGGATAATTCAACTCCTGCGTGGGACTCAGCTCATTGCGCCCGGGGTTTCCTGCCGTGTGGAAGTGCCCGATGTATTGTATGTTGTCCCGGATGGTGCGTATGATGTCGCCCTCCATCACTTGCATGTGGTAGATGTCGTACAGTAACTTCACTCGCGGCGACGCCGCGCGCTTGCACAACTCCACTCCATACGCGGTCCGGTCGGCCTGGTAGTCGGGATGGTTCACCTTGCTGTTGAGCAACTCCATGCACAGCGTGATGCCTTTGTCCTCGGCTTCGGTCTTCACCTTGTTGATGAAGGCGAGGGAATTCTCCAGCGCCTGTTCGTCCGGCATGCCCTTACGGTTCCCCGCCAGCAGGATCACGTTCGGCCCGCCTTCGGCCACCGCCTGCGCGATCCCTTCCCGCACTTCCTTCTCGCAACCGGCGTGGAACTGCGGCTGGTTGATCCCGTCGGGAATGGACCGCGTGCCGTAGATCATCGTCGGCACCAAGCCGTACTTCTTCATGGTGGGATACTCCTTGGGCCCCACCAGGTCCAACCCCCCGAATCCGATCTTCGCGGCCAGCCGGCACACGCCCTCGAAATCGCTGCGCAGTTTTCCGAAACACCCGAGCGTGGCCGACTGCCGCAACTTCCCCTTGGCGGCCGGCGGCGCCTGCACGGTTCCTCTTGCGATGCCCGCCAGCGCCGGCGCCATCGCTCCCAAAAGCATCGATCTTCTGTCCATGCCGATCCCCATTTCCCGCATCCGCATGCCGCGTGCGCCCTGAATTCTATCACAGGCAAAACAGGCCCCTGCGGTACAATGACAACGCGGAATGGAACGGATCGGCCGCTACCAGATTGAATCCGAAATCGGGCGCGGAGCCATGGGCGTCGTTTACCGCGCCCTGGACCCCGCCATCGGCCGCACCGTGGCCATCAAGACCATCCGGATGGGGGACATCGCCGACCCCGCCGAGCGGGAGCGCATGCGCAACCGCCTGCTTCACGAGGCGCGGTCGGCGGGCACCCTTTCCCACCCCGGCATCGTCACCGTCTACGACGTGGGTGAGCACGACGACACCGCCTACATCGCCATGGAGTACGTCAACGGGCCGCCGCTTGAGAAGGTCCTCAACCTGGCCGAGCCGCCGCCGCCCGCCCTGCTCTTCCGCGTTCTGAAAGAGACCGCCGCCGCCCTGGACTACGCCCACAAAAAGGGAATCGTTCATCGCGACATCAAGCCCGCCAACATCATGATCCACGAGGACAGCACGGTGAAGATCACCGATTTCGGCGTGGCCAAGATCCCGGCGTCGCTGCTCGCCACGCAGGCCGGAACCGTCATCGGAACTCCCTGCTACATGTCGCCCGAACAGGCCCTCGGCCGGCCCGTCGACGGCCGCTCGGACCAGTTCTCCCTCGCCGTGGTCGCCTACGAGATGCTCACCGGCCAGAAGCCTTTCGGTTCGGACAACATCGCTTCGGTCGTTTACCAGATCGCCCACCAGGAGCCGCCCGCGCCCACCTCCCTCAACCGCACCCTTACCTGGCAGGTGGATACCGTGCTCGCCCGCGCGCTGCACAAAGGCCCCGCCGGCCGTTACGCGGCCTGCACCGGCTTCGTCAACGCACTGGAATCGGCGTGCAAGGCCGCCAAAGGGTGGAAGCCGCTGCCGCGTGGCGGCGTGCAGGACCTTCCCACCGTGGAGGTGACCGCCGCAATTCCCGCGGCTCCCCCGGCCGCGCCCTCGTTGCCGCCTCCCCAGACCGAACCGGCCCCGGCCGCCGCCCCCGCGCCGCGCGCCTCCAGGCCTGCGAGTACGCTCGCCGTGGGACTTCTCTTGGTGATCGCCTCGGTCGTTTTGCTTGCCAGCGCGGCCTGGCTGTTCGGGTGGTTCCGCGCGGAGGCTCCCCCGCCGCGGGCCGCCGCCGAACCTGCGCCCGTGGCTTCCACCCCGGCCGCACGCCCCAGCCCCGCCGGAGCCATGGTGCCCGCGCCGGCCGATCCGGCCACCACGACCGAAACGCCGGAGTCCCAAACGAACCCAACCGGCCCCGCTCCCGCCACTGCGAGCCCCGCCGCGGTCGAACCGGCGCCGGCGGCCGCCATTACTGAAAGCGCCAAACCGGAACCGCTTCCTTCGGTGGAGTACCCCGTCTTCCTGCGCTCGTCGCCACCAGGAGCCCGAGTGACGTTCGATGGCCAACCGGAGATCGCTTGCGTGACGCCGTGCTCCTTGCGGCTGCCGACCGGGCGGCACACCGTGTCGGCGAATCTCGCCGGACACAGAACCGCCTTGCGAATCTTGAGAATACCGGACGAGACGAGTGTTTATCTTTATCTCGTTCCTCAGGTTGGACAGGTGCTCGTCACCAGCGAGCCGGCCGGCGCGGCGATTCTGGTGAACGGCCAGAAGCGGAAGGAGACCACCCCGGCCTCCTTGGAACTTCCCGCCGGGAAGCACACCATCGGCGTTGCCCGCGACGGATACCAGCAGGACCAACAGGACGTCGAAATCAAGGATACCGCCTTCGTCCGGTTGAGCTTTATTCTAGGAAAATGAATATGATCTGATTTTATCCGGGCGAAACATATTACTGCCCGGATATAACAGGCCTCAGTAGTTGAGCAACCGCTGCGATTCGCGCACCAGGTCATCGACCTGAGGCAGGATGGCATCCTCGAGTTCCGGGTTGTAGGCCACCCAGGTATCCTTCGCTGCCACACGGCCCACGGGCGCGTCCAGCCGCTCGAACAGTTCCCCCGCGATGCGCGCGGCAAGCTCGGCCCCGTAGCCCCAGCTCAGGCAGTCTTCATGCGCCACCAGCACGCGGCTGGTCTTCGAGACGGACG
>CAZVIK010000104.1:0-13124 GCA_964627045.1 uncultured Solibacteraceae bacterium
GACTGCGCTCCCGAACCACCCCGGCAAGTCCTGCCGAACCTGCCCCTCAACGCGCTCCAAGCGATGCCGGAAGGCGGGGAGATCGTGGTCTCCGCCCGCATGGAGGAAGACCGGGTCTTGATTCAGGTGCAGGACCGGGGGGAGGGGGTCGATCCGGATAACATGGAGAGGATCTTCGATCCCTTCTTTACGACAAAAGAGACGGGGACGGGGCTGGGCCTCTCGGTGGCCCATCAGATCGCCGAGCAGCTCAGAGGTGTGCTGACGGCGGCCAGGAACCCGGATCGCGGCATGACCTTTTCGCTCATCCTCCCCGCGGACCGGAGACAACCGCTATGACGCGGCCCACGATTCTCATCGTCGACGACGACCACAGCCTCCGCAGGGTCATGCAGATGCAGCTTGAGGAGGCGGGCTACGCGGTCGCCGCCGCTTCCGACGGAGGCGAGGCCATCACGCTGGCCGGCCAGACCGCGCCGTCTCTGGTGATCAGCGACCTCAAGATGCCCGGCATGTCTGGAATGGACCTGCTCAAGAGGCTGCGCGCCGAACGTCCCGACCTGACGATGATCATGATCACAGCATTCGGAAGCGTCGAGACCGCCGTCGAAGCGATGCGCGCGGGCGCCTACGACTATATCACCAAGCCCATCGACTACGAGGCGCTGCTGTTGGTGGTCAACCGTGCACTGGAGCGGCAGCGGCTGCTGAACGAAGTCCAGGTACTGCGCAGCAACCTTGACCGGAAGTACGGGTTCGAGAACATCATCGGGCAGTCGCCCGCCTTGCTGCGCGTGCTGGAAATCGCGGCGCGCGCGGCCCGCAGCGATTCCACCGTGCTGATCCGTGGGGAAACGGGGACCGGCAAGGAGTTGTTGGCCAAGGCGGTTCACCGGAACAGCCGCCGCAAGGACGGCCCGTTTGTCACGATCAACAGCGGCGCCATTCCAGCCGACTTGATCGAGTCGGAGTTGTTCGGACACGTGAAGGGATCCTTCACCGGCGCCATCGCCCACAAGACGGGCAAGGTGGAGACGGCCGACGGCGGCACGCTGTTCCTCGACGAAATCGGGGAACTGCCGCTGCCGCTTCAAGTCAAGCTACTCCGCCTCATCCAGCAGGGCGAGATTGAGAAGGTCGGCGCGGGGACCGCCAGCACCGTGGACGTGCGCATCATAGCCGCCACGCACCGCAACTTGCAGGCGATGATCGAAGACGGTTCGTTCCGCGAGGACCTCTACTACCGGCTTGCCGTCATCCCGCTGGAGTTACCGCCGCTGCGGGAGCGGGCCGAGGATATCCCGGATTTGGTGCAGCACCTGTTCATAAAGGCGAAACGGAAGCACGGGCGGGAGGACCTGAAGCTCCCCGCGTCGCTGATCCCGCTGTTCGGTTCCTACCGCTGGCCGGGCAACATCCGGGAACTTGAGAACGTGATCGAAAGGGCCGCCGTACTCACCACCGGAGACACGATCTCGGTCGAGGATCTGCCCGACGCGCTCCGGCGGGCGACACCCGTGGCCGATGCGCTGCAACTGGAGCTTCCGCCCGACGGAATCAGCCTGGAAGCGGTCGAGAAGGAACTGATTCTGAGGGCGTTGAAGAAATTCGACTGGAACCAGACGCAAGCCGCCCGCTATCTCGACATCAGTCGGCGCACGCTCATCTATCGCATGGAAAAGCACGACTTGCGGAGAGATCCCGGCGCGCGGCCCTTGCCGCCCGAGTAGACCCGTCCCAAAGCGTACACCCGGCCGCACTGGACGCCGGGAATCGTACACTGGCGGACCCTCTTTCAACAGTTTAGGCGTGGCACGTCACGTGCTCTATCTTCGGCGAACGGCTTGCGGAGCATCGGGCCGGAAAGGAGGGACGCATCGTGCTGCGGATCGAAAAGATTCTGTTCTACGTCAACGGGGATGCAGGCGTCGAGGCGAATCTGGATCGAGTGGCGGCGATGGCGCGCAACAGCGGGGCCGCTCTCACGCTGGTGGACGTGATTGACAAGCTGCCGCGCGAATTGCTGCGGCTGCGTCCCTCCGTTGGCATGGATTCGCTGGAGGAACTGGCGGCGGAAGACGTGTCCGGGAATCTCGAAGCTCTGGCTCTTCGCGCCGCACACCTCGGTGCGTTGGCCGATACCAAGGTCCTGGTGGGCGTTCCGTCCGCCGTATTGCCCCGGGAGGTGCAGCGGGGCGGCTACGACCTCCTGGCGGTCAGTGGCCGCCGCCGGGCCAGCATCAAAGAGAGAATGCTTGGCGGAACCGTGCAGCGGCTGATGCGGGCGTGTCCCTGCCCGGTTCTGGTGATGCGCCCGCACGAGGGAGAGCCGGGCGGAGTGGTGCTTGCCGCCGTTGCTCCGGAGCTCGGCGATGAGGGGCGCATGGCGTCCAGCGCGGCCGTCCTGGAGGCGGCGGCGGCGCTGGCCCGCGCGCAAAACTGCGACCTGCTCGTCGCGCACTTCTGGGTGCTGGTGGGCGAAGGAGTGCTGATGCGGACTGGCGGCATCCACCGGGGGCAGATGGCGGCGCTGCTGGCTGCCGCGCACCGGTCGGCGAGGGCCGCGATGGCGGACTTGCTGAGGCGGGTGGACTTGAGCGGCATCCGCTGCACGGTCCTTGTCCGGAAGGGAGATCCGCTGCGGCTCATTCCGGAGTCCGCCCGTGTGAAGCGGGCCGGCGTCCTGGTCATGGGCGCGCCCGGGCGAACCGGCATGGCCGGCTTTTTGACCGGGAGTCTGGGGGATGAGCTTTATTGGGGCGTTGGTTGCCCCGTGGCAAGTGTCAACACCCGGAACCTGGCGGCTCCAAGCGCGAGCCGGGCAGCGTGATGGGATTTTGAAATCGAAAGGAGAATCACATGGCCGTCTTCACCACTCTGGAAAACCACAGGCAGGAGACTTCCACCCGCCGGGAGCGTTTTGCGGTCCTCCTGGCCAGCATCGGAGGCGCTGTCCTGATCGTCACCGGCGTTGCGCTCGCGATGGTCTACATGTAGAAACGGCGGGTGCGTGTGTCAAACGCCATACAACACAGGACGGGGACCGGGTTGATCGCCACCTCCCGGTGAGCGCCGGTCCCCGCGAATCACTCCTCTTTGTGTCTCTGGCCCTGGCGCCTTCCCACGACAGGCTATAGGATGATGGTTGCAGTGGAGCGCACGCAACAGAAGGCCCGTGCGGCCCGACCATGAACATCGCCGTAGCGGTGCTGTCCGGCTTTGCCGTGGCTGCGCTGGCGCCGCTGGCCTACAGGTACGCCAGGAATCTTGCGGGCTGGCTGCTGGCGCTGGCTCCGGCCGCGCTGGTTCTCTACTTCGCGGGTCTTGCGCCGGCCGTCTGGCGCGGCGAGATCTTGCGTAGTTCTCAGGAATGGGCGCCGTCGCTGGGGCTGAGTCTTTCTTTCCGTCTTGACGGGTTGAGCCTGCTGTTCTCTTTGCTGATCACGGGCGCCGGCGTAGTCGTGTTGATCTACGCCGGGGGCTACCTGGCGGGACATCGGCGGCTGGGACGGTTCTACGCCAGCCTCTTGTTCTTCATGGGCTCGATGCTGGGCGTCGTGCTCGCCGATAACCTGATCCTCCTGTTCATTTTCTGGGAGCTGACCAGCATCAGTTCCTACCTGTTGATCGGATTCGACAGTGAACGGGAGAAGGCGCGGAAGAGCGCCCTTCAGGCGCTGCTGGTTACCGGAGGTGGCGGCCTGGCGCTGCTCGCCGGAATCCTGCTTCTGGGGCAGGCCGGCGGGTCCTTCGAGATTTCGGACCTCGTCGGCCGGGCCGGGCCGGTTCAGTCTCACTCCCTGTACCTGCCGCTCACGGCGCTGATCCTAGTTGGCGCGTTTACGAAATCGGCGCAAGTTCCGTTTCACTTCTGGCTTCCGGCGGCGATGGAAGCGCCCGCGCCGGTAAGCGCCTATCTGCACGCGGCCACCATGGTGAAGGCGGGCGTCTACCTCTTGGCGCGCTTATCGCCGGTCCTTGGCGGGACCGATTTCTGGTCCATCACGGTGACCTCGGTGGGTGCGATCACGATGCTCACCGGCGCCGTCATGGCGATCCAGAAGAGCGACCTGAAACAGCTTCTCGCCTATTCGACGGTCAGCGTGCTGGGAATTCTCACCTTCCTTGCCGGTCTCGGGACGGGCTACGCTGCCGAGGCGATGGCGGCCTTTCTGGTTGCTCATTGTCTGTACAAGGGCGCGCTGTTCCTGGTAGCCGGCACGGTAGATCACGAAACGGGAACCCGCGACATCGAGCGGCTGGGAGGGCTGTGGAAGACGATGCCCTATACGGCGGCGGCGGGGATGTTGGCCTCGCTCTCGATGGCCGGATTGCCGCCGATGTTCGGCTTCGTCAGCAAAGAAATGCTTTACGAGGCCGGCCTGCGCGCCCCCATGCACGCCGTCGTGTTGACCAAGATCTTGGTGGTGACGGCGATACTCTTGTTCGCGGTGGCCGGGGCGGTGGGGTTCCGTCCTTTCTACGGGGGATCGCCCTCGACGCCGAAGCGTCCGCACGAGGGGCCGCCGAGCATGTGGCTGGGACCACTGGCGCTCGCCAGCGCGGGCCTGCTGCTGGGACTGGCGCCGGCGCAGATGGAGAACGCCGTCCGCTACGTCGTGCTTGCGGTGGCGCCGGGCCAGCCGGCGAAGGTGGACCTGAGTCTGTTCCACGGCCTGAACGCCGCGCTGCTGCTGAGCGCCGCATCGGTGTTGGGCGGGCTGGCGATCTACCGCGCCCGCTCCCGGATGGCCCGTTTTGGCGAGGCCCTTGGCCTCGGACGGTGGGGGCCCGCCCGATGGTATGAAACGGCGTTCTCGGGCCTGAACCGTTTGGCCGTTGCTCAAACGCGGCTGCTCCAGGGCGGGTACCTGCGCTACTACCTGTCGACCATCGTGGGGACCGCCGTGGCGCTGACCGGCTTCGCCCTGGTTCGGAGCGGGGCTGTCCCGCGGACGTCGGTCTTGGGCGGCGTCCATTGGCATGAAGCGGCGCTGGCGGCGATTATTCTGTTATCGATACTGGTCGCCGTCCGCACGGCGTCCCGGCTGACCGCGGTGGCGGCATTGGGCGTGGTGGGGGTCGGCATCGCCGTATTGTTCGGCATGTTTGGGGCGCCAGACCTCGCGATGACCCAGATCGTGGTGGAGACCCTCACCGTGATCCTGCTGGTACTGGTGCTCCACCATCTCCCCGATTTCTCGAGGCTGACGCCTCGCGGGGGGCGGTGGCGCGACGCCATCGTCGCCATATCCGGCGGCGTGGTGATGACCGGGCTGGTACTGGCGGCGGCGGCTGTGCCGCACCCGCCCAGCATCGCCTCCTATTACCTGGAGAACAGCTATCCGCTGGCTCAGGGCCGCAACGTCGTAAACGTAATCCTCACCGACTTCCGGGCCTTGGACACACTCGGCGAGATAACAGTCGTGGCGGTGGCGGGTCTGGGGTTGTTCGCCTTGCTGCGGTTGCGGCCTCCGGGAGACAAGACATGAGGTCGATGATCTTATCCAACGCCGCCAAACTGCTCAGCCCTTTGCTCCTGGTGTGCTCGGTCCTCGTGTTGTTCCGGGGACACAACGCGCCGGGCGGCGGGTTTGTGGGTGGCCTGTTGGCAGCCGCGGCCTTCGCACTGCAGACGATCAGCCACGGCCCCGGGGCGGCCCGCAGCGCGCTGCGGGTGCAGCCGCATACTCTTTTGGGCGTGGGTCTGATGGCGTCGCTGGCGAGCGGAATCCCGGCGCTGCTCGCGGGGCAGCCGTTCCTGACAGGACGTTGGGCGGGCTTCACCGTGCCCCTGGCGGGCACGATCAAGGCCGGTACGGTGATGTTGTTCGACGCCGGAGTCTATCTGGTGGTGCTCGGTTCGGTGCTGCTGATGGTATTCACGTTGTCGGAGGAATGAGATGACGGCTCTGTTGGCGGTCGTGGCGGGCGCGCTGTATGCGGGCGCGATCTACATGATGACGCGCCGCAGCCTGGTCAAGCTGATCATCGGGCTGGCGATGTTGAGCCACGCGGCGAACCTCCTGATCTTCACTGTCGCGGGACTCAAGCGGGGAGCGGCGCCGCTGGTTCCGCCCGGCGGCGCGCTATCGCCCGCCAATACAGCCGATCCGCTGCCGCAGGCGCTGATCCTGACGGCGATCGTGATCAGTTTTTCGGTTCTGGCGTTCGCCCTGGCGTTGCTGCACAGGACGTTCAAGATTTCCGAGGCGGAAGACGTCGATCAGTTACGGTCCACCGAGCAATGAAGCTGATTCTGGCCCTGCCCCTGATAATCCCGCTGGCCACAGCCTCTTTGTGCCTGGTCAGTTGGAGACACCGGGCCGCCCAGCGGTGGCTCGGCGTGGCCGGAGCCTTCGCGCTGCTGGCCGCCGGAGCGGCGCTGCTGCGCGACGTCTCGCGGAGCGGCATCGTGGCGGTTCAGGTGGGGGGGTGGCCCGCGCCATTCGGCATCACGCTGGTGGCCGATCTGTTTTCCGCGCTTATGGTGCTGATTACCGGGGTGATGGCCTCGGCGGTGGCGGTCTATTCGACGGCGAACGTGGACAAGCGGAGGGAGTCATTCGGGTACTACCCTCTGTTCCATGTGCTTCTGCTGGGTGTATGCGGCAGCTTCCTCACCGGCGACGTTTTCAACCTGTACGTCTGGTTCGAGGTGATGCTGATCGCCTCGTTCGTGTTGATCGCGCTCGGCGGCGAGCGCGGCCAGATAGAAGGCGCGTTGAAGTACGTGACCTTGAATCTGATGGCTTCGGCCGTGTTTCTGGCTGCGGCGGGGCTCCTCTACAGCACCGCGGGGACGCTGAACATGGCGGACCTCGCCGTCAAGCTGCGCGGTCAACCGGAGCCGGGTCTGGCCGGCGTGCTGGCAATGCTGTTCCTGGTCGCCTTCGGGACCAAGGCCGCGATCTTCCCGTTGTTCTTCTGGCTCCCTGCCTCCTACCACACGCCCCCGGTTGCGGTTTCGGCGATCTTTGCCGGCTTGCTCACCAAGGTAGGCGTGTACGCCCTGCTTCGCATGTTCACGCTGGTCTTTGTGCAGGACACCGGCTTTACGCACGGCCTCATCCTGATTTTGGCGGGGTTCACCATGGTCACCGGGGTTCTGGGTGCTATGGCGCAGAACGATTTCCGGCGGATTCTATCGTTCCACATCGTCAGCCAGATCGGATACATGATCATGGGCCTCGGGTTGTTGGCACCGGCCGCGATTGCCGCGTCCGTGTTCTATGTGGTCCACCACATCATCGTGAAGACCAATCTTTTTCTGATCAGCGGCATCACTGAACGGCTCGGCGGAAGCCACGCGCTCAAGCGCCTGGGAGGGTTCTACGATTCGCGGCCGCTGCTCGGGTTGCTGTTCCTGGTTCCCGCCCTATCGCTGGCGGGACTTCCGCCGCTCTCGGGGTTCTTCGCCAAGTTCGCACTGATCCGCGCGGGTTTCCAAAGCGACAGCTACGTGATCGTCACCGTGGCGCTCGTGGTCAGCTTGCTGACGCTGATCTCGATGACGAAAATCTGGGCGGAGGTCTTTTGGAAGCCCGCTCCTGAACCGGTGCCGCCGGCCGGCGAGGCGCCCGTTTCCACGCGAGGAATGGCGGCGCTGTGGGTTCCGGTGGTGGCGCTGGCGCTCCTCACGGTGTCCATCGGGCTGTTTCCGGAGCCGGTCTATCGCATCTGTGAACGTGCGGCGGGCCAGTTGACCGACCCGTCGGCCTATATCGATGCGGTCCTGGGGGCGCGCCGATGAAAAGGTGGATGGCCGTCCTGATCGAGTTGCCCATTATGCTCGCGTACTTCCTGTGGGAACTGGTGCTGGCCAACCTAAAGATGGCCCGCGACGTTCTCATGCCCGTGGAAAGGCTGCGCTCCGGGGTCGTGGCCGTTCCGCTGGACCTGAAGACGGACTGGCAGATTACCCTTTTGTCGATCCTGATCACTCTTACGCCCGGCACGCTCAGCCTCGACGTGTCCACAGACCGCAAGGTCCTGTTCATCCACGCGATGCACGTCGCCGACCCCGACGCTCTGAGGCGCGAAATCAAGGCTGGATTCGAACGGCGCGTAGGGAGGCTTGCGCCATGACCGGGGCCTTCGAAGGACTCGCCGCCAAGTCGGCCGGAATCGTGCTGGTGGTGTTGTCCATCGCCATGTTTCTCGCGGTGCTCCGGCTGATCCGGGGACCGAGCCTTCCCGACCGCGTGGTGGCTTTGGACCTGGTCATCACGATCGGCGTCGGCATCCTGGCGACTTACGCGGTAATTATGCGCGACGTGGCGATTCTGGATGCTGGAATTGTCGCCGCTCTGATCGCGTTCCTTGGCACGGTGGCCTTTGCCAGTTACCTGGAGAGGGGGGGACGGCGATGATCGAACTGGTGGTATCGGCGTTGCTGTTTGCCGGCGCGGCGTTCATGCTGCTCGCCTCGGTCGGCGTGCTTCGAATGCCGGACCTCTACACCCGTATGCAGACCACCACCAAGGCGACCACACTGGGCGTGGGGTGCCTGGCGCTGGCCGTCGCGGTGGGCGTCGGTGGGACCGGTGCTTGGGTCCGGGCCGCTGCGATCATCGTGTTCTTTTACCTGACCGCGCCGGTGGCCGCCCACGTCATCGCCCGCGCCGCCTATTTCGTCGGCACCGGGCGATGGGAGTGGACGACGATCGACGAAATGCAGGGCCGGTACGACGAAAAGACCCACGAACTTCGCGGTTCCGGCCGCGAGCCTATCGGTTGAGCCCCAACGCGCGGATGCGTTTGTGCAGGTTGGTGCGCTCCATGCCAAGGCTGCGGGCAGCCGCAGCGACGTTCCAGCCGTTGTCTTCGAGTGCGCGCAGGACGTGTTCGCGCTCGGCCGAGTCGCGCGCCTGCTGCACCGACGATGGTGCAGGTCCGGTGCGCACTTCGATGGGAATCGACTCGGCCGGCAGGACCGCGCCGGGCGTGAGAATCGCCATCCGCTCCACCGTGTTGCGGAGTTCGCGGGCGTTGCCCGGCCAGGCGTAGCGCTCAAAGATGGGGATCACGCCGTCGTCCAGCGTCTTCGGTTTGAAGTTGTTGCGGCCGCAGAAATCGTCGAGGAAGTACTCCACCAGCGGACGTATGTCGCCGGGACGCTCGCGCAGCGGCGGAACGCGGATGGGCACGACGCTCAGGCGGTAGTACAGGTCCTCGCGGAACTGCTGGCGCGCCACCATCGCCGCCAGGTCCCGGTTGGTTGCCGAGACGACGCGCACCGACACGCGCACGGTGGTCTCCCCGCCTACGCGGTGGAATTCGCCCTCCTGCAACACCCGCAGCAGTTTCGCCTGAGAGGCGGGGTGCAGGTCGCCCACCTCATCGAGGAAGATGGTCCCGCCGTCGGCCAGTTCGAACTTGCCGCGCCGTCTCACTGAAGCCCCGGTGAACGATCCTTTCTCGTGACCGAACAATTCGCTTTCGAGCAACTCGGTGGGGATCGCGGCGCAATTCACCTTTACAAACGGTCCCGCGGCGAAAGGGCTGAGCTGATGGATGTGAGTCGCCAGCAACTCCTTGCCGGTGCCCGATTCCCCGATCAACAACACGCGGGCGTCGGAGCGCGCTGCCAGCGTGGCCTGCTCCACCGCGCGCTGGAAGGCCGCGCCCGGTCCGATCATCTTCGGCGCCTGGCCAACCAACTCGCGAAGCCGCTCGTTTTCATGGCGCAGGCCGGCCTGTTCGAGCGCATTCTTCACCGCCAAGAGCACCTTGTCGCGGCCGAGCGGCTTTTCCAGGAAGTCGAAAGCGCCCGCCCGGGTGGCTTCCACGGCGTCGGGGATGTTGGCGTGCCCGGAGATCATGATCGCCGGCGAGGGAGAGGCGCCTGCGGCCAAATCCCGCAGCAGGTCGATTCCGCTGCCGTCGGGCAGACGCACGTCGAGCAGGAACAGGTCGGCGCGGGGCGTGTCCGGGTGCGCCCGGCACTCGGACACCGAACGGCAGACCGCCACCTCGTAACCCTCGCGCTCCAGAATCAGCCGCAGGCTGCGTCCGATGTTCTCTTCGTCGTCAACGATCAGGATGCGTTTCCGGGGCATTTCGAGGCAGCAGGACGCGGAAGCCCGCGCCGCCGAGTTCTCCTTTCACCAGCAAGATATCACCGCCCGCCGCCAGCGCGTTCTTCCGCGCGATGGACAGGCCCAGGCCCATGCCGCCCTTCTTAAACGAAATGGCCGGTTCGAACAGCGACTCCCGCGCCAGGCCACTAAGCCCTGGGCCGGAGTCGTGGACTTCCACGGCGACCCATTCGCCTTCGAGCGCCGTCCGGCAGCGCACCGTGCCGCCCGCCCCAGCGGCCTCCGCCGCGTTCTCCATGAGATTCGTCAAAACGCCGCGCACGAGGTCGGGGTCGGTGCAGACGTCCGGGAGATTCCCGGCCAACAGCGTTTCGTAGACGACCTCGGCATGCCCGCTCCGCAGGAACGCCACGCGCTCGGTGACGGCGGCGTTCACGTCGAAGGGGCGGGGTTGCACCGGGGGGTCCGCCGCGAATTCCGAGAAGGCGCGGACGCGGCGTTCGAGGCTTTCGACCTCTTCGATGACGATCCCCGCCGCCTGCTGCGTGAAGGCGGAGTCCCGGTCTCCGGCGCGCGCCAGCATCTCCTCCACGGTCAGACGAATGGGCGTCAGCGAGTTCTTCAGTTCGTGGGCCATTTTGCGCGCCAGCGCCTGCCAGCTTCCCAGTTGGGTGAGGTACACCAGGCGCGCTCGCTGGGCGGCAAGCTGCTCGGCTGTGTGATTGAACGCCTGGATGGCGCGGCCTACCTCGTCGCGCCGGCGCGCCGGGAGCCGGACGCCCAAATTGCCCGAGGCCAGTTCGCTCAATCCACCGGTCAGGTCGTGGATGGGCCGGGTCAGGCGGGAGGCAAAATAGACCAGCAGCGTGAATGAGACCAGCCACGCGCTGAGTGCCAGAATCAGAAACGTCGCCAGGAAGCCGCGCCGCAGATCGCGCCGCGAGCCGGCCTCCACCGCCGCGCGGGCCTGACGGTACTGGCCGCCGAGCCGCTCCATGGCGATTCCCCCCAGGGAGCGAGACCACACCTTCACCCCGGCGGCGTCGCGGACCATGTAGTCCACGCGGTCGCCTTGGCTGCCCGCGAGCGCGAACCGCTCGGCCTCGCCGCTCTCCCAGAACCCGCGGACAGGCTCCGGCGAGCTTTCCATGCGGGGCGAGGCGTACACGGAGGGCGAAACCAAGCCGGCCTGCGCCTCCCGCTTCAGCGACTCGCGGGCTTGACGGTAGAACTCCCGGCCCGTGGCTTCCAGTGCGCGCGAGGCCGCGTCCAACTCGCGGGTGGATGCATAGCTGAGACTCTGTTCCAGGAGCGCGACGGTCAACCAGAGCGTAGCCGCCAGCGGCACGGCCGTGGCGGCGAGGAACAGCAGGATCAGCCTGTTGCGCAGCCTGTTCATTCACGTTGCCGGCCGGAACCGGAGGCCTTCAGTCGCCCTTGCGCAGGTCGCGCAACCGCCATGGCCCGGCTTCCACGCTCCGGCGTCCGCCGCCGTCTTCCGGGTTGCGGGCGAACAACTCCACCAGCCGCGCCAGGGAATAGCCGGCGTCCTCCGCCAGTGCCGAAGCATCGGCCGGCTCCTCGCTGCGGACATCCAATCGTACCCAAAAGGACGCCTCCGCCGGGACGGCCGTCTCGGGAAGCGCCAGGGTTTCCAGGCACCAGTCCTCCGCCTCGGCTGCCGACAGTAGAGCCGCCGGTTTCTTCGAGTGCGCCATCCGCGTCACCGCGAAGCGCTCCTCCCAAATGTCGAAGCTGACGGCGAAGCGGCCGGAGGAACGCGCCAGGACGCCGCCGCGAGGGCTCGCCAGGAGGTTCAGTTGGATGCTGAAGACGACCGGAGCGCCGTTTCGCAGGCGCGCCAAAGGCTTGCCCTGGATGAATTGGGGCTGCTCGGTGAAGACGCGGATTCGGCCCTGGTGCAGCCGCACGGCCAGCGTCTGGGCGGCGGCGCCCGAAGCCGCCGCGCCGAGCGACACCACGACGCCGGCCAGCCGTAGAGCGAATCCCCGGCGGTGGGTCATCGGAAGGACACACCCGTCGTGAACACAGGCAACGCCCTCCCGGATTTCACCGGGAATGCCATAGCCAGGAAGAACCCGTCCCCGGCCTTGAACCCCACGCCCAGCGAATGCTTCACTTCGGACGATTGACCGGGCTCCCACAGCGATCCCGTGTCGTAGAAGACGCGCCAGCCGCGATAGGCGTACTCCACCGTTCCGTGCGCCGCCCGCGTACCGCCAAGCGGGGCCACGTCCCACTTGGTCCAGCCGCGCAGCGTCGAGGAGTTGCCCAGCACAAAGCGTTCGAACAGCGGCGGCGTGCCGGAGACGGCGCCGGCCATGAAGCGGCCGCCCACTTGATTGCGGCCCCAGCGGTACTCGTAGCCGGCGTCCACCTGGTGCCGCGTGTAGGCGAAGTCCGAATCAAGGGTCTTGGTGGCCGCGCGCAGGCTGTAGCCTGCTCCGATCTCATGCTGGTTGCCCGTGGCATCCTCCATCCGCCGCTCGTAGCGCAGAGTCGAGGTGACGGCGTTGGCTGCCTCGGTGTGCGCGGCCGGGAACTGCGTCTGAAAACGCTGGAAAGAAGCGCCCACTGACAGCGTCAGCGGTTCGGCGAGCGTCAGCGTCAGCTTGGGCGCGAAATCCTGGCGGGTGCGGTAGATCCCCGGGACCTCCGGGCTTGCGGAGAGAGCCGTACGCGTCTGCGGCTGCCACTGCTGGTGGAAGCTGGAAAACAGGAACCCGAGCTTGACGCGCTCGCTGCCCACGCGCTGGTGCTCATAGCCCGTCCGGATGCCGGCGAACCGCTCCACCAGTTCCTCGCCGTCGCTGAGGACGCCGAACCGGAACTGGCCGTCCGGAACGCGGACGTTCGCCTCCAGCGCCCCACTCCATCCCATCCGCGAGTTGTAAAGACCCGTCGGCAGGGAAAGGTCAAAGCCGTTCTTCGGCCGTCCCTTCACCTCGAACAGGATGGCCACTTTGTCTTCTTGGCTTCCGCGGGTGACCTTGGGAGAGACCAGCCGGGCGTGCAACTCGCGCCTCACGCGCCGGGCCAGCCTTTCGAGCGATTCCTGGTTGA
>CAZVIK010000105.1:0-13096 GCA_964627045.1 uncultured Solibacteraceae bacterium
CCGACAAAGTCATTTATACATTGGTCCTGGGCTCGTTCTGGATTCTGGCCGGGGGCGTGACCATGCTCCAGGTTTCGGCCAATCCTTTCGTGGCGCAACTGGGGCCGTCGGCGACTTCACCGAGCCGGTTGAACCTGGCCCAGGCCTTCAACTCCGTGGGCACGACTCTGGCGCCGTATCTGGGCGGGGTGCTATTCCTCTCCGACCAGGCGGTGACCACTCTTTCCACCGAACAGAAGTCCACGGCCGCCGCTCTCGTCAAGACGCCCTATATGGGGATGGGAATCGTCCTGCTGATCCTGGCCGGCATCCTCATGATGCTGAAGTTGAACTTGCCCAAGGAGATGGAGGGCAAGGCCAAGGCGGAGGGCAGCATCTGGCAGCACAGGCACCTGATTCTCGGGGCCCTGGGCATCTTCGCTTACGTGGGCGCGGAGGTCTCGATCGGGTCGATCCTGGTGAACTACCTTTCGCAGCAGGATGTCGCCGGTTTGACGGAAAAGGCGGCGGCGACCTACGTATCGCTGTATTGGGGCGGCATGATTGTCGGGCGGTTCCTCGGCACGGCCATTCTCCAGAAGGTCCCAGGCGGCAAGGTGCTTGGGATTGCGGCCATGATCGCCTGCCTGCTCGTGCTGACGACCATCTTTTCGACGGGCGCCGTGGCGATGTGGTCCGCGGTGTTGGTCGGCTTGTTCAACTCCGTCATGTTCCCGACCACGTTCTCGCTGGCGGTGAACAAGTTGGGCTCGCTCACCGGCAAGGGCTCGGGACTGATCAACATGGCCATCGTGGGCGGCGCCATCGTTCCGCCGATCCACGGATACATGGCCGACGTCATGGGCATCCACTATTCGTTCTTCGTACCGGCGGTCTGCTACCTGTACATCATGTACTACGGGTTCAGTGGATCGAAGGTGAGGTCGGCTTAGTTCTCACGGGCGGGCTTTCCTCTGGAAAGCCCGCCCCTGCACCACCGCAGCAAGCCAGAGCATTCGCCCGGGCAAGGGGTGGAGCGTGACGCTCACGTTCATCGACTACGGGATCCTCCTCATCTACTTCGGGTTTGTAATCGGGATCGGCTGGCTGCTGCACCGCAAAGTCACCACCAGCGAGGATTTCCTCACATCGGCACGTTCGGTGCCGGTCTGGATCACCAGCCTTGCGTTCGTCGCCACCAACCTGGGCGCGCAGGAACTCATCGGCATGTGTGCCTCCGGCGCCAAATACGGCATGCTCACGACGCATTTTTATTGGATCGGCGCGGTTCCGGGCATGCTGTTTGTGGGCATCTTCATGATGCCGTTTTATTACGGGAGCAGAGCGCGCTCGGTGCCAGAGTACCTGAAGCTCCGCTTCGACGAGAAGACGCGCGCATTCAACGCCATCAGTTTCGCCGTGATGACGCTGTTCTCCTCCGGCATTTCGATGTACGCTCTCGGCCTCCTGTTCCAACTCGTGCTGGGCTGGAGTTTCACGGCCTCCGTGCTGCTTTCGGCGGCCATCGTCTTGATCTACACCTACCTGGGCGGTCTCACCAGCGCTATTTACAACGAGGTCCTCCAGTTTTTTCTGATCGTGGTCGGTTTCGCCCCTCTGTCGATCCTGGCCGTGTCGAAAGCGGGCGGATGGGAGGGAATGGCCTCGCGCTTGCCCCCCGTTATGACTCATTCCTGGAAGTACCTGTCCGACGCCTCCGGCAATCCCATGGGCGTGGAGTGGTTCGGGATGGTGATGGGCCTCGGTTTCGTGCTCGGCTCGGGTTATTGGTGCACCAACTATCTGGTGGTGCAGCGCGCCATGGCGGCCGATTCGATGTCCGGCGCGCGACTGACTCCCATTCTCGGCGCTTTCCCCAAGATGTTCTTGCCGGTGATCGTCATCGCCCCGGGGCTGGCGGCGATGGCATTGACCAAGATGGGCGTCGGATACGACCTTCCGCTGAAGGGCGACGGCTACAACTACGATCTCGCGTTGACGACGCTGATGGCCCAGTTCTATCCCTCCGGACTCCTCGGCGTAGGGCTGACCGCGCTGATGGCTTCATTCATGTCGGGCATGGCCGGAAACGTGACGGCCTTCAACACGGTGTGGACCTACGACATCTACCAAAGCTACATCCGTAAGAACGCGCCCGACTCCCACTATCTTTGGGTCGGCAGGCTGGCCACCGTGTTTGGCGTGGCTCTCTCGATCGGAGCCGCCTACCTGGCTACGCAGTACAACAACATCATGGACTTGCTCCAGCTCGTCTTCAGTTTCGTGAACGCTCCCGTGTTCGCGGCGTTTCTGCTGGGGATGTTCTGGAAGCGGGCCACAGGGCACGGCGCCTTTTCCGGTTTGGCTGCCGGAGAGGTGGTCGCCGCCCTCACGCTCGGTCTCACGGTGGCTGAGGGCAAGGGCGGATGGCTCGGCAGCGTCCACGAGTTCCCCTCTGCGATGGCGCAGAACTTCTGGATTGCGATTCTGGCGTTCAGCACCAGCCTCGGCGTCGCCGCACTGGTGAGCCTCGCCACGGCCCCGCGGCGGCCCGAGGATCTCAAGGGGCTGGTGTACGGCCGCGCCGAGTTACCGCATGAGCCTGGCGAGCCGTGGTACAAGCGCCCCGTCCCGGTCGCCGTCGTCGCCGGAGTAACCTGTATCTTGTTAAACATATTATTCTGGTAGAAACATGTGGGACCTTCGCACGCCTTCGGGCTGGTTCTTCGCGATCCTCGGGGCGATTTTGTGCTTGACGGGAGTGTTGGCGCGCGACTTGCGCGCGCCGCTTACCGAGGTGAATGTAGACCTGTACGCGGGTCTCGGGACGCTGCTTTTTGGAGGGATTCTGCTGTGGTTGGCTCGACGCGCTTCCTAATGCAGAGTTTTTCGGAGCAGTTCGGAGAAGGATCCGCCCCGCGCGTTTTCCGCGCTCCCGGGCGCGTGAACCTCATCGGCGAGCACACCGACTACAACCTGGGCTTCGTTATGCCAATGGCCCTGGACCTGGCCTGCTTCGCCCTCATTGCCCCTGCCGCCGGCGATCGCCTGAATGTCTATTCGAAAAACATGGAGCAGGGGAGGCAGTGGCGCATCCCGGAGATCTCCCAGGCGGTTCCCTCTCACGATTGGACGGACTACGTGCTGGGTGTGGCACGGGAGATCGAACTGGCGGGCTTCGAGATCCCCCCATCCAACCTCCTTATCTGGAGCACGGTGCCGGTGGGCTCGGGGTTGAGCTCTTCGGCCGCGATCGAGGTTTCCGTGGCGCTGGCGCTGTTGGGCGGACGTCTTATCGAACCCCTGGAGCTGGTGAAGCTATGCCGCCGCGCGGAAAACGACTTTGTCGGCATGCCCTGCGGCATTATGGACCAATACATCTCGGTCTTCGGACGCGAGCGCGCCGCCGTTCAGGTCGATTGCCGCAGCCTCGAACACGACGTCGTGGCCCTGCCGCCGCAGGCCGAATTCATCGCCATCAACACCATGGTCAAGCACGAGCTCGGCTCCTCGGCCTACCGGCAGCGCGTGGCCGAATGCGCCGCCGCGGTCACCGCCATTCAGTTCCGGGCGCCGGAGGTCCGGAGCCTCCGAGACGTTTCCAGCGCCATGCTCGGTGTTTTTGAAAAGGAGATGGAACCGGTCGCCTTCCGGCGCGCGCGGCACGTCACCACGGAAGACGAGCGGGTGACCGGATTCATCGCCGCCAGCCGCGCCGGGGACTTGGAACGTATGGGCGAGCTCTTGGTGGCCAGCCATCGAAGCCTCCAGCACGACTACGAGGTGAGCTGCGAGGAACTCGACTTCCTCGTCGACACGGCGGTGTCCTTGCCGGGCGTCTACGGCGCCCGGATGACCGGCGGCGGGTTCGGCGGCTGCACGGTGAATCTGGTCGATCCCGAACACGCCTTGGCCTTTCAGGCGGCCGTCTCGCACGCTTATCAGGCGAAGTTCGGCCTCACGCCGGACATTTACCCCTGCCGGCCCTCGGCCGGGGCCGGCGAACTCACGGCTGCCTAGTGTCCGTGTCCGGTTGGGTCCCGGCCGGGCGGATCGCACCGCAAATCCTCCCCCAGGAGTAGTGCAGCAGGCCGGCCAGGAACGAAATCCCGTTGTACAGGTGGTAGAGCAGGTGGAAGGGCACGGCTGCCAGCGCGAACAGGCGTCCGCGCTTGGCCGCGAGAAACAGATAGAAGCGGTTGTTCAGTACCACGATTACCGTGGCCACCAGGAAAAACGCCAGAATCAGCGGGTGCCGGGGCATGTGTTCGGCGAAGTAGATCATCGCCCCGGCGATGTAGAGGCCCAGGACGACTTCGGTTATCTTCCGCCGGCGCGCCGACTGGCGCGCGTACCGGTGCTGCATCACCAGCAGAAGGCACCCTAGCAGCAGCGGCGGCAGGATCGGAGTCAAGTGGTGGACCCGTGCAAGCCAGAATATCGCGGCAGCGGTGATTCCGATGCACCATAGCACTCGCGGGGAACGCCGTTCGCCCGCGAACTCCAGCCAGTAGGCTCCCAGTAGGAGCACGAGCAGGGCCAGAAGCGGCAACAGAAAATAGCCGCGCCAGAGAACCACTGCCGCCACGGCCAAACCGACAAGAAGGAAGGCCAGGGCGACACTGACACGCTGGCTCAATTCCAGGTTCAGGTCGTTGGGCATGTTCCGGTCGCGCAGAATCAACTCGGTCCAGGGCATGCCGCGGTCCCTGACGTCGGTCTTGATGAGGCCCCAGAATGTCCACCGCTTCAGGTGCGTCACCTGAAGGTCCTTGTCGAGGAGGAGCTTGCGGCCCGCCGTCTTCAGCCGGTAGCCCAACTCGATGTCCTCGATCGCCGGCCGGCCGTAGCTTTCGTCGAAACCGGCATGCTCAAAAAAGACAGTGCGGCGAATGGCGCCGCAGCCGCTCCAGAAGGTGCACGCCTCACTCTTGCCATGCTGGTGCACGTAAGAGTGCATCAAGTTCTTGTACTGCGAAAGGAAGTCCTTTGACGCCGGGGACGAATCGTAGGAGCCGATCAGGGCGTCCAGCGCAGGGTCCTCCTGGAAATCCCGGCGGACCCGCTCAAGCGTGTCCGGATGCACGCACACGTCGGAATCGATGAAGAACAGAATCTCACCCTGGGCCGCCCGGGCGCCGATGTTCCTGGCGTGCGCCGGCCCGGTTCTCCCGCCCGTCGAAAGGACCTTCGCCCCGAACCGCGCCGCAACTTCCTTGGACTCGTCGGTGGAGCCGTCGTCGACGACAATCAGTTCCAGCGGTCCGGCCGGCCAGGCAGCCAACGCAGTGAGGCACCTTTCCAAGTGCGAGGCTGCATTGTAAACAGGGATTATGACGGAAACCGACATTGGCGAGGCCGCAAACTGCAATTCTGAGTGAAGCTGCGCCGTGATGTCAAACCGCGGAGCGGCGACCGGGGCAGACACTCCGCTTTGCGGCTACCGTGAAAGAGCCCGGTCCAGCGCCTCGACGAAAAAGTATTCGCCCCACATGACGGACTCGCCGACGCCCAGGCCCTTGTGCAGGTGGTAAACGCCGCGCTTGAGGATGCCTTCCCACTTGGGATCGTCGATTGCCAAATGCTCGCGGCAAAGCGTGTCAAGGGTGTGCAGCGCCACCGTCCGGTAGCGCCGGCCTCGCGCGGGATCCATGGCCACCGGCGCCAACCGCAGCAAGCCGGCCGATGCGATGGCCGCCGCCGAGGTATCCACGATGGCCCTCGTCTCCGAAGGTGCATCGAAGTCCCACGGCGGGACGCCGCCGTCCGGGACGTTTTCCAGGTAGAATTCGGCGCAACTCTCCGCCGTCGCCAGGAAACGCGTGTCGCCGGTGTGACGGTAGGCGGCCCCAAAGCCGTAAATCGCCCACGCCAGGCCGCGCGACCAGCACGAGTCGCCGCGGAAACCCTGGTGCGTGCTCTGCCGCAGAAACTCGCCGGTGTTCAGGTCGAAGAGCCCTTCGTGAGCCGTCGATCCGTCGCCGCGCACCAGGACGCGCCGCGTCGTGAGGCAGTGCCGGAGGGCCAAGTCCCAGAGCGCGGCGTCGCCGGTCTCCCGCGCGGCGTAGAACACGACTCCTACGTTCATCATGATGTCGATGAACAGGGAGTCGTCCGCGACGAACGAGCGCAGGTACCCGCCCTTCTCGCGGAAGCGTAGCGCCATGGTTCTTCCGGCCTGGATGAGGACGTCGCGCAGGCGGGCTTCGCCCGAAACCTTCCACCAGCGATGGTAGGTGGAGAGAAACAGGAACCCCAGGTCGTGCACGTCGCGGTCGAATTGCCGCGGCTCCAATGGCTCGCTATACCGTATCGCCAGATCCCGCCAATACCGCGCGTCATCGCTGCCCGGCTCCGCGCGGGATTGGAAGATCCACATCATGCCGGGTAGGAACCCGTCGCACCAGCGTGTCCAGGCGGGCAAGTCGTGCCGCCAACGCCCGCCGCTGGTATACATCGGGTAAAAGCCGGGCTCCTGTTCGATGAGACGGCGCACCTGGCGGCGCGCGAACGTCAGCGCGTCCTCGAAGAGAAACGAGTCCTGCATAGCTCGACCTCGGCCTCCCGCCGGTTGCCTCCTATTGAATGACGGTCTCGCCCGGCCGGGCCTCCAGCCGGATCTCGCCGAAGGTGGCCTCGTACTGCTGGATGTTCTGTTGCAGAAGGTTCGACAGCGCCTTTGCCTGCTGCGGGCTCAGATAGATCCCCTGGAAATTCCGGATGGTCACCGTGTCTGGGGAGGTCTGGTTGATGGTCCCGAAAACCAGGAAGAAATCCCAGAGGTTCAGACGGACCTGCACGCTGTTGGCGTAACTGTCCCGGTACTCGGGCGCGTGGGCGACTGCGATCTTTGGTGGTGTCGGAGGTGTCATTTTGTTTATCTCATCCCGCCCCGGGCGCGGTCGATGTACTTCAGATTCCGCGTGTCCAAGCGGACAACGTCTCCGGACTTGACGAATGGGGGAACCATGATTTCGACGCCGTTTTCCAGGCGGGCGGTCTTCCAGGTGCTGTCCTGCTGCGCGTGAACCGGAGGCGCCGTCTCGGCGATTCGCGCCTCCAAAACGTCGGGAAACAACACGCTCACCGGTTTCCCGTCGACGAATTCGACCGGCAGCCTCAGGTCCGCCGTCAGGAACCGCGCCGGCTCTCCGAGCAGCGACACCGGCACGGCCACTTGCTCGAAGTTCTCAGGGTTCATGAAATAACAGGCGTCTGCGTCCGCGTAGAGGAAGTCCATCGATTGTTTGGCCACCGGCAGGTCTTCCAGCTTCAGCTCGGCGCGAAAGCTGTGCTCCCACAACGCGGCCGTGTCCAGATTCCGCAACCGTGCGTGCGTCGCGCCACCCATCTTCCCCTGCCCCGGATGGTACTCCGCCGTCAAGACCCGGTAATCCTGGCCTTCGAAACGGATGGCCATTCCGGCCCGCAGATGCGATGCGAGGACCATGGACGCCTCCGGTACAACGTCAAGAATACTACAGCTCCCAGACGCGGAAGACGTGTTGGTGCTCATCCATGGCCACGCGCCGCCCGCGGAAACGTACTCCCTCCATCTCCAGCCGCGTTCTTTGTTCGAGGTTGGCGCCGTGCCTCAAACGAATCTCGCCCCCCGCGCCGAGCACCCGCTGCCATGGAAGCCTTTCGCCTTCCCTGTTCAGCAACTGGGCCACCTGCCGGTGGTGGAGCGGGTATCCGGCCGCCGCCGCCACCTGGGAATAGGTCGCCACCTTTCCTCGCGGGATCGAACGGATCACGCGCCTCATGGCGGCATCCCGCGCCTCAGAAGGCTGGGTCCTCAGGACGGCCCGGCCGGCGCCCGGCCGCGCTCCGCTTCGCCGCAGGCTCACGCTTTGAGGGTACACTGATCTCAAGAGCAACTCGGAGGGAACCATGGGAAAGACGATTTTGGCTGTGGCGCTTCTGTCGCTTGGCGCGTTCCTCACCTTCCAGGGGGCAGCGGCGCCGCCGAGCACCGCCCCGCAGGATGGCCAACGGCCCGCCGCGGCGCAGAAGACCGCCCCAGCGGTCGATCCGGTGTGCGGAATGACCGTCGACCCCGCCAAGGCCGCCGGCAAGAGCGAACACAAGGGAACGACGTACTACTTCTGTTCCGACTACTGCAAACGCAAGTTCGACGCTAGCCCCGACACGGTGCTGAAGAAATCGGCCGCCAGGAAGTAGGCGGCCAACGCCGCGCCGCTGGCTAACCCCAGAGGTCGCCCGTGTTCACCGGCTTCCCCTGGAGCTTTAGGTAGTAGAAGAGCTGGCTCTTGTGCTTTTCCAGGTGTTGCACCATCTGCAACAGGTGCCGCCCGAGGGCGTACTTGGTCCCGGGGTTCCAAGGGGCCGCGGTCTCGCGGGTGGCGAGTTCTTCGTCACTCACGCCGGCCAGGATCTTCAACGCCAGCGCCTGATCCTCCGCCAGGAGGCGCTTGGTTTCGGCGATGCTCGCCGCCGTGGGCATCTTCTCGGCTGGCGGCAGCATCTGGTCCGGGGGAAGGTCCTCCATCTTTACGCCCTCCGGCATCCCCCAGTCTCCGGTCACGAACCCGCGGAAGGCCGTGCCGCAGGAGTCGGCCAGGTGCCGGAGGAGTTGCCCCACCGTCATCCAGTTCTGTCCGGTTGCCGGCTTCCAGTCGAGCGTTCCCGGGTCCACTTTGTCCAGCAGACGCTGGGTGGAAGCGTAGGTGGATTCGATTTCGCTTTTGAGCAATTGGGTCCAGTTCACAACAGCTCTCCTCTCATTTGGATGATTCCGGCAAAAACGAGGCGGCACGCCCCGGCGTAAGGCTTCGCATCGGCCGGTGCCCGGTTCCGTCACCCGATCTTACACCACTCCGCGACTGGGGCTTGAGGATCCGAATACCCGCGCTCAGGGTGCGCCGGTACCCGCCCCGGCCCGTCCCCGCCGAGGGACTTGCCAACCACCCCCGGTTTGTGCGTTATAATCATGGACGGCATTTGACTCTTGCTTCTGCTACGGTTACAGGCTTCGAAGGGGCTTCAGGGGCTCGCGTTTCCCAACCATGCTGGTTCGTGTGCGGATGACGTGTGTTCATGGGGTGTTTGCGGCTTGTGGTCCGTGGGTGGTCGTGTGGGTTGAGTCCGAAGAACGTCTAGAGCAGGAAGTGTATGAAGGAAACCGGTACAGTGAAGTGGTTTAACGCTGCGAAAGGCTACGGCTTTATCCAGCGCGACAATGGAGACGATGTGTTCGTGCATTATTCCGCGATCGTTGCGGACGGCTATCGTTCTCTTGAAGAGGGTTCAAGGGTCGAATTTGAAGTCACCCGTGGTCCGAAGGGCCTCGCGGCGGCCAACGTTAGCCCGGTGTCCTAGACCAGGCTTGCTCCTGGAGCCGGCGGATTGGGCCGATCCGCCCGCCGCCGGTCTCCGGGGGGTCAACCGGGCATCCAAACGCAAGGAGGAGGATGAGTAAAGAAGACTGTATTGAAGTGACTGGCGTTGTGGTGGAGAAGTTCCCCAGCGGTCTTTTCAAGGTCGAGTTGGACCAGGACCGCACGATTCTGGCGCACCTTGCCGGCAAACTCCGCCGGAATCGCATTCGCGTATTGTCGGGCGATCGCGTCACCCTGGAAATGTCGCCCTACGATCTCACCAAAGGACGTATCACCTACCGGCACAAGTAGCCCCCCTCCATGGTCCCCTCCCGGCGGTACCCCGCGTGCATTGCGAGCGCGAGCCGTGGGGAACCGGCGCGCGTCCCCTCCCGATGCCGCTGAAAATCCTCTTCGTGTTCGGCACGCGGCCCGAGGCCATCAAACTGGCCCCCATCCTGCGGCACATGCGCCACCGCCCGGACGATTTCCACCCGGCGGTCTGCGTAACCTCGCAGCACCGGCAACTGTTGGATCAGGTCCTGGAAGCGTTCCAGATTGTCCCCGACTACGATCTTGGGCTCATGCGGCCCCGGCAAACGCTCTCGCAGTCCGCATCGCTCATTCTCGCCGGAGTGGAGCCCGTCCTCGCGGCCGAGCGGCCCGACATGGTGCTGGTGCAGGGGGATACCACCACCACCTTGTGCGGAGCGCTGGCGGCCTTCTACGCCCGGGTCCCTGCCGGCCATGTCGAGGCCGGACTGCGGACGGCCGACTTAGCGCAGCCATTCCCCGAGGAGATGAACCGCGTTCTCACCACGCGCCTCGCGTCGCTGCACTTTGCCGCCACGCCGACGGCGGCCGGAAACCTTCTGGCGGAGGGCGTCGCGCGTGAGCGCATCGCCGTCACCGGGAATTCCGGCATCGATGCCGTATTGTGGGTCCGCGACGCGTTGGCCGAGGGCCGTCTGACGGCGCCGGACTGGCCTTGGCTGGATCCTGCCAAGCGCTTGGTGCTGGTCACCGCCCACCGGCGCGAGAGCTTCGGGGAAGGGTTGGAGCGCATCTGCGCCGCGCTGTCGCAATTGGGGACGCGGGGCGACCTCCAGATCGTCTATCCCGTCCACCCCAACCCGAGTGTTCGCGAGCCCGTCCAGCGCCTTCTCGGTCACGCTCCCGGCGTCACCTTGCTTGATCCGCTGGGCTACGTGCCGTTTGTCGATCTGATGAGGCGGGCGCACATCCTGCTCACCGATTCCGGGGGAATCCAGGAGGAGGGACCCGCTCTGGGCAAGCCCGTGCTGGTCATGCGCGAGAAGACCGAGCGGCCGGAGGCGGTGGAAGCCGGGGCTTCCCGATTGGTCGGCTCCAGCGCGGCGGGCATCGTGGCGGGAGTGGAAACGCTTCTTGAACACCCCCAGGAACACGCCCGCATGTCTCTCGTTCACAACCCATATGGCGATGGCCGCGCCAGCGAGCGCATTTCCGATGCAATCCTTTCATTCTTAAGATAGATATCTAACCCCGCCTGCCTGTTGAGCCGCCCTGTTTTTCGCCCTCCCCACACCGGGAACCGCCGTTCGCCCCTCTATAATGTGGCCGGGAGGAATGGGAGGGCGAATGAAGAACGCCGCCACAGCGGGAAAAACGAAGAAGACGACCACTGCGCCGCCGCCGGGCGTCGCCGGCCTGCTTTCCCGTCGAATTGTCGGGCAACCGTCGGTCCTGGAGGCGATCGTGCCCTACTTGCAGGTATACCAGGCCGGACTGGCTCCGGAGGGGAGGCCGGCCGGGGTCTTCCTCCTGCTGGGGCCGACCGGAACCGGGAAGACGAAGACGGTCGAGGCGCTGGCCGAAGCGCTCCACGGCAGCGAGAAGCACCTCTTGAAGGTCGATTGCGGCGAGTTTCAAATGGAACACGAGGTCGCCAAACTGATCGGCGCGCCACCGGGCTACCTGGGCCACCGTGAGACGCCGCCGATGCTCTCGCAAGCCAAACTCGCCGCCGTCACCAGCGAAAAGTCCACGTTGTCGCTGGTGTTGTTCGACGAAATCGAGAAGGCCGCTCCGTCGCTGACGCGCCTGCTTCTGGGAATCCTGGACAAGGCCGTCTTGCGGCTCGGCGACAACACCTCGGTGAACTTCGAGCACAGCATGATCTTCCTGACCAGCAACCTGGGCAGCCGCCAGATGCTCAAAGCCGTGCGGCCCGACTTCGGATTCGAAGCCGGGGTCCCCGCGCCGTGCACCAGCGCCGCGAGCAAGCTGGAAAGCCTTGGGCGGGGCGCGGCCCGCCGCCGGTTTCCTCCCGAGTTCCTCAACCGCATCGACCGCATCCTGACCTACCGGCCGCTTGACGATGCGGCGCTCGCCGAGATCCTGGACCAGCACATCGCCGACTTCCAGCGCCACGTCAACGCGCGGCTCGGAGCGAACAGCGTGGATATCGACGTGCCGCCCGAGGCGCGCCGGGTCCTGTTACGCCGCGGGACCAGCCTCGATTCCGGCGCCCGCGAGCTGAAACGCACGCTCCATCGCCACCTTACCGAGCCTTTGGCCGCGCTGGTGGCCACGGGCTCCCTCGCGCCGGGCTCCAGCCTCCGCCTGGTCGTCGAAGACGGCGGCGATCACCTGGAGTTGCACCGCGAACCGGCCGGCAGCCTCGCCGATGATGGATACTGACGTTGAATGACCGGAACTCTCTACCTGGTGGCGACGCCCATCGGAAACCTGGAGGACATTACCCGCCGTGCGGCGCGGGTGCTCGGCGAGGCCGCCTGCATCGCCTGCGAAGATACGCGCCACACGCGGCACCTGCTAGACCACCTGGGGCTCCGAACGCCGCTCGTAAGCTACCACGAGCACAACGAGCAGGCTCGTACGACGGAGTTGCTGGCCCGGTTGCGGGAGGGGCAGTGCGTCGCGTTGGTCTCGGACGCCGGAACACCCTTGGTCTCCGATCCCGGCTACCGGCTGGTGACCGCGGCCATCGCCGAGGGAATTCGCGTGGAGCCGGTTCCCGGTGCGTCGGCCCGGCTGGCGGCTTTGGCCCCCACGGTTTTGCCGACTGACGCCTTCTACTTCGCCGGCTTCTTGCCCGCGAAACCCCAACAACGGCGAACCGCGCTCGCAAGGCTTAAGGCTGTCCCGGCGACCCTGGTCTTCTACGAAGCGCCGCATCGAATCCTCGCGACCCTCACAGACCTCGAAGAGGTTTTCGGCCCGCGCCCCGCTGTCGCCGCGCGTGAGATGACCAAGCTACACGAGGAGTTCCTGCGCGGCACGCCCGCGGAGATCGCGCGGCAACTGGCGGACCGGCCATCGATCAAGGGGGAGTTCACCCTCGTGGTGGGTGGCGCGCCCGCCGTCGAAGCGGACGATGCGCCGTTGGAGGAGGCCGTCGCCGGGTTGGTCGCCGGAGGAATGCCGCGGATGGACGCCATCAAGACCGTCGCGCGCCGCCGGGGCCTGGGAAAGCGTGAGGTGTACCGGCTCGTTGGGAACGCGGGTGGAACGGCGCCCGGCGGCCGGTCCTGATCGAGCCGCTACAAATATTCGGCGCCGAACTCGCGGGCGACCTTCTGCTGAAGCGCCTTAATCGCCTCGGCGTGGTCCTTCCGGCATACCAGCGTGGCATCGGCGGTGTGCACCACGATCAGATCCTCGCAACCGAGGACGGCGACCAAGTGGCCCGGATCGCTGGATACCACCAGGGTGTTCGAAGCCGACTCCAGCACGGCTCGCGCCGCCGCTGAGGCATTGCCGGACGGGTCCGC
>CAZVIK010000106.1:0-6683 GCA_964627045.1 uncultured Solibacteraceae bacterium
AAAAAAGGACGCTTTGACGGCTGTGCCGCTACGGTACGCGAGGCGCTGGAAACGGCCAACTCCCAACGCAGCGGCAGGTCGTGCGACGCGTAAAGATCGGCCCTCTCTTTTGAAGTGAGCGGGAGGGACTGAAGGCGAGCCAGCAGCCACGGCAGCGCATGGCTCAACCCGCCCGACGCATGCCGAAGCCAGTCCAGGTAGGGGATGTGCGCCTCGACGGCGGTGTCTTCCTCGACCAGCGGGAACAGCCGGCGCCACGCTGGTGCCAGACGGTCAGAGATGTGGTAGGCGTCCCAGTCGATGTTGATTTTTCCCGTGCCCAATTCCACCAGCCTTCGGACGACCTCATAGCTGAAGACCGCGGTGAAGGAGGTTTCGGCGATCCCGGAGACCTCGGGTGCCTCGAATGGCGACATGTCGGCACCCGATGCGCGGAGCTTCGCCACACGCTTTGGGAGCGAGCGTAGCACGCGGACTGCTTCGCGCAGGGCGGCGGCGTTCGGCGGGAAGGCAAGCAGGAACAGAAGACCCTCGTGTAGGGCGATCAGCGATGCTGGGTCGGCCTTCCGGCCCAACGCGCGCAGACGGGCCATCCGGATGGCCAGGGAATTTCGGTTCACGAGGTCTCCTTTCTTATTTCTGCTGACTTTCCAAGAGTATACCGGCGGCGTGCGGCTCCGGGGAACCTGCCGCGCGCTGGGCGGCAAATACCATCGGAACGGAGGGGGTGGTGGCCGAGAGAATCTACAAGTTGCAGCCAAACCGCACGATTCAACTGCGCGGCTTCGACGACCTTGGAGCATCGGCGGCGATGCACTCAGCCACAGCGTCGGGCTTCAAGGTTAGCGGTGTCTTCCGCGACGCGGCGGATTTTGCCGTACTCATCCTCCACGATGCGGACAACTTCTACGAGCACCCGAGGTTGAAGTTCCTGCCCGACACAAGCTTCTCGGGACTGAAGCTGACGTTCGACGTGCGCTACTCCGGGTTGATGCCGCTGGACTCGCCCAAGTTCGCTACTATTGACTGGCCGTACCTCGACGTTGTCCGGCCAGACGGTTCCACGGCGCAAGTCCCTCTCTTCGATTACGCTACTCAGGCCGGAGGCACATACTCGAACGCCGAAGGCACCTTTGTGATCGAAGACAATGGTCTGGTCGCCTACGACCGCATCACGCTCTGGTACCTCAACTTCGCCTTCGACTACATCGTGCCCGTCGCCGTGCCGCTGCCCACGGCCAGCGATATTGCCACGGCCCTGGCCGCGCAGATCAACGGTGTCAACTGGCAGGCGTTCGGAACGTTGATCCCGCTTCGTGCGGAGGCGGACGGAGCGACGCTACGAATCATCGCCGACCGTCCGGGTGTTGACGGAAATATGATCCGCATGTACGCGGTCGCTAAGAACGAGCGGTTGCGAACCGCAGAGCCGGTCGCCGTGTTTCAGGGCGGGAACTCGGATGCAGTATGGCGGGTGAGTCTCGACTTCAGCGCCCTGGGCATCGACGATGTCCGGCTAATGTGGTTGACGTTCGCGCCGCCGCTCGCCAACGGGACCGCGCTCACGGACACCGAATGGGAAGCCGAGTTCTCCAATTGGACACTCTGCGGGCCGGAGGAGAAAAAGGCGCTTGCTGTCGCTGGTCCCGGCAGCGTGCGCGTGGAGGAAGATGACGCGTGGTGCTCGTACTCCGGCGCATGGACCTCGGAAACGGGATTCTACTCGGGTGGGTTTGCGCGGGTGGCGTCTACGGTAGGCGACAGCGTTACGGTGTTCTACTCGTGTCCCTCGGAGCACAACCTCTACCTTGGAACCTCGATCTACTCGGACCGCGGCGCCGTGGCGGTCCGCTTGGATGACGGTGAGGAAACCGAATTGGATTGTGCGCTCGACGTGGATACGGCGATCGTGACGCGGCGGCTGGTCCGCGTGGGAGTTCCAGGCGGCCGGCACTCGGTGGCCGTCCGGCTCAAAAGCGAAGGACGTTTCTACTTCGATTTTTTGGAAGCGGCGGTACCCTCCGATGTCCCGGACGCTCTGGAACCGGTCACGAATGTCTCACCTGCGCTGGACTACAGCACGGACCACACCTACAAGTTGCCACCGGCGAGAATCTTGTGGAGCCTCGACCGGTTGGGATTCGCCGGACCGATGAACGAATACATCGGGGTGTTCTGGTGGAACCAGCGGAAGCGCGTCGACCACGCGATTCCAACGGCGACGGTGACGTTTGCCGGCGAGTTCCTGGACGGCGACCAGATCTTCCTGAACATCGGTGGCCAAACCTGCGGAAAGACCGTGTTCCCCAACGAAGACGGAGCCCTGATCGCCAAGCACTTTGCCTACTTCATCAACTCAACCTACGTCGGGGTCTGGGCATCCGCCACGGAATACGTTCTGACCATAACCGCGCGCTCCCCGCGGCCGGCTTATTCGTACTCACTTGAGGCGTGGAAAGAGAGCAACCAGAACTCCGGTGGAACGGTCGTCACTAGCGGGACGTTGCAGGGCGGGCATACATGGCGGTGGGTGATCGACCCTACGCAGTATCCTGCGTTCAATCGCGGCGCGAGCGACTGGCATCGTGACCTGTTCCGCGAGTGTCGCGCACGAGGGCGGGAGATTACGGTGGCGGCCTCGATGGAACTGGTCAATCCTCCCGAGGGTTTTGCCGCCATGTTCCCCGACGGCGAGGAGGTGACAACATCGGTCGGATTCGGAAGTCTGGTCTCGACGCATGGCGCGTTTTCCAGCCCAATGCTGAACTACCACAAACAGGTGTTTGCCGCCGTCGCCGCGCTGATGGCCGAGGCTGGGCTCACGCCCTGCCTCCAATTCGGCGAGTTCTGCTGGTGGTACTTCACGAACCGGAGTGCCGAGCGTCCGTACGGGGGAATGGCCTACCACGATGCTGAAACGGAGGCCGAAGCACAAACGGCGCTGGGCCGTTCACTCCACGTCTTTGAGGGGCCCACGGACGATCCGGCGGTCAACGGTGGAGCTGACGCGACGTTCCTGCGAAACCGCCTGCGAGACTACGTAGCGTCGCTCGGAAGTTACCTGCGGGGACTCCATCCGGAAGCGAAACTGGAAGTACTTTTTCCGTATGATGCTAACCACCCGGTGCCCGCCGGAGTGCACCAAATTGGGGGCAGGCTCAACCGGTTTGTGAACCTCCCGGCCGAGTGGGAGGCCAAAGAGACCAGTGGGCTTGACCGACTTAAAGTCGAAGCACTCGATTTCGGAGTCTGGACGCGAGACCTTGGCCTGACCGCTGCGGCGATCCGGTTCGCCCTGCGGCTGGACTGGCCGGCAGATTCCCTCCGGCACATGGTGCCGGTCTTCCAACCGGGCTACCCGTGGGAAAGGGAGTGCTCGGTCGCGTTAGGAGAGGGAATGAGCGCCGTGAACCTGTGGGCCTACGACCACATCTGCCTGCACGGGGCGGCAGTTCCGCCCAAGAGCCGCCGCCGCCGTTCGAGTCTGCTAGGCTAGTTCCGCTCCAAGTGTTGAAGAGCTTTTGCCGAGGCTGCGCTGAGCGCGATGGAACTGGGTGGAATTACTAGTCGCGCCGGCTCTTCCACCCGCCGCCAAGCGACTCCGTCGGGAGACCGCTTCAAGACCCCGTACTGGCCGAAGGCCCAAACGGACCCTTGAGTGCGGACCATCCAATTGAGAAAAAGCCGATCTTCGGTGGGAGTGGAAGCCACCCAGGTTTCGCCGCCATCGGTGCTGCGAAGCAGGTGGGTATCGGCCGCGATCCAGCCATCGCCCGATTCATCAAAGACCACGGAGGTAAACCACTTCTGTACCGGGCTGGGCTGCACCCTCCAACTGGCACCACCGTCGCTGCTGCGCAGGATCGTTCCGTTGAATCCCACGGCCCATCCGTTATCGGGGTCGCCGAAGTAGACGGAGCTCAACGACCACAGCATGCCTGATTCCACCTTTGCCGGCTGCCAGCTATGGCCCCCGTCGGTGGTCCGTATGATCGTCCCCGTCCAACCTACGGCCCAGCCGTGATCGTCGTCGAGGAAGTACACCGACACCAACGGTTGCGAAGTCCGGCTGTTCTGAAGGGTCCAGGTCCGCCCGCTGTCACCGGTATGGAGGATGACGCCGCCGTGACCGGCAACCCACCCGGATTCGCCTTTCCAGTCGATGGCGGTCAAATGGCTGCGCACCGGTACGGCGACGGTCTTCCAATTGTAGCCGCCGTCATCGGTGAAGAGCAGAGTCCCGTTGTCGCCGGCGACGTATCCGCGGTTGGCATCCAGGAACCTTACCGCGCGCATGCGGCTTGAATCCGGCAGCGGACGCGCCGTCCAACTCATCGCGTAGTCGCCTGTGACGAACAGGCGCGACTCTTCGCACAGTACCCACACGCGTTCTCCTGACGCGTTCACACTGACCGGCGAACACGACTGCCCGCCAACGTCCACCGCGCCGGCCGGCACCAACGCCGCCAGAAACACAAACACTCCACCCAGCAACATCCGCATGGTGATCTTCCCCTCACCCAATTGGACGCACAACAATTGCGATCGGATGCTCACCAGCGATTCTGTTTTTTGTTTTCGGACCACTGGCCGAAGTGCGGAGCCAGGGCGCCCTCAAGGTGACGGCCAGCGAGGCCCAGTCTTAACTGGGCTTAATGAGTAAGCTTCCAGGGCGGCGCGACCGCCACCCAGTCAGGAACGGCCTACGGTGCCCATATTGCCGAATTGTCACCCGCATGTCCTTCATCGGCAACGAGAGCGGCACCTCGGCAATTGCCCCGTCGGGCCCTCAGTTCGCCAATTCAACCAGACCATCGGTAATCCGCGCCAGTTCCTCCTGCTCGATGAGGCCCGGACGTTTGCCGAGGCGGTCAGCCTAACCGGTCCGCATTCACCTACCAGACGTAATCTTTCGCTTCCTCGCGGCGGCGGTTGCTGTCCAGCACGTGAACCACGCGGAGTTTCTTGAGTTTTGCGGGTGATAGCTGACCGGACGGAACGTAGAGTATCGATCTTCCCAGCCGGGCGGCGATGGTGCGGAAGACCGAGCGAGGCGGCCGGGACGCGACGTAGACGACATGGCGGTGGACCGAGTAGTCTAGTCCGGCCAGCAGGAGACGTTCGGGCTTGGATTCGGCGAACTCGTAATCGGGATCGCGCCAGACGTCGAGCATGCGCCGCGGCGGAAGGCTCAACAGGAAGCCGCCATATTCGGCGCGTCCAATGCCCGGCCCGACGAGGTTTTCGAACGGGTCGGTGGAGTAGAACGCCATGTCGGACTCGTTTTCGTGCTCGCCGAGCCAGGTCGTGAGCCACCTGTAGCGCTCCTGACGGTCCTCGTCGAAGATGACGACGACCGATCCGACTTCGCCGGCGATCTTGTCGAATTGCCGCACGTAGACCTTGCTTTCGTGCCAGTGGCGAATGGTCTCGCGGATGTCAATCCCATCTAGGATGGAAGTGGCAAACGGCTCTGTCCGGACGCGCTCTTCGGATAGGAGGCTCTTGGCTTTCTTCTGGAGGAATCGTCCGAAGCCTTCAACGACGATGTCCTCGGGTGGATAGGAGCAAATGGCATTGCCGTCGACCTGGTGCGCCCACTCGCCGGCGAATTTCTCCTTCTTCCGCTCTCTCAGGCGCGCCGGCTTCAGACGCTGCTTGGGCTTTGGCAACCGCCGCCGCAGCCGCATCCGCCGCATGTGGCGCCACACTTCCTCACCGGACAGGTTGACGGTCTCCAGGTCGCTCTCGGCCTTCTGCGGCGGGTACGCGCCGCCGGTTTCCCAGACCTCCCACCCGTAGTTGTCGTCCACGATAGAGCGGGCCGCCACAGTGATGTCGAAGAGCCCCGCCGTAAGGCTGCCCAATCCGAGGGCTAGGTTGCGCGTGTAGCGTGCCAGCAGGCGGCGCTGCCAGTGCAGCACCCGTTCACCTGTGGCCTTGGTGTAGCGCGCTTCCGCCTCCTGCAGTAACGCCAATTGCGCGTGCCGCCGGTCGGCCAGACGATCGTCCGACATGGCGCTGCGGAACTGCTCGTAGCGGTATTGCAGAAAGGGGTATTCAATCGCGATCTCCGTCAGGCAGTCGGGATGCGGGTTCAGCAACTCGACGGCCTCGCGGCGCGACGGAGAGGAAGGCGGAGGCTGCGGCACCTCCATCGCGTCCAGCACTGGGTCGAGCATGTTGAGCGACAGCACGACAAACACATCGGCCAGTGGGTCCGCCCCCTGCAGTTTCCAGGCGATTCCAGCAGCGTGCGCGTCGATGTCATCGGAGCGCGGCTGTGCGTGCACGCGGTAAGCTTCAATAAACCGCTCCAGGCCGATGTGGCGCAGGGAATATGCGTCGGGCATCGGATCCGGCAGGTGCGGACGCCCCCCCACGTGGGGCTCGGCGAAGACGACGTCCGCGCCGATCTCCACACCGGTCCTTACCGCCTCTATGAAGGGGTCGGCCGGCTCGACGGGAACATAGACAGCCTCGTCCCCCGCGCCCGATTCCTCCGGGAAGAGAATGACCGACATCTCTGGCAGGCGCCGGACGGCGCGCAGAAATGCCCCTTCCAGAGACCAGGGGAGCTCGACTGCCACCACGGGCGGCCGGGCATCGAGCAGTCTTCGCCGCACTTCCGCCGCAAACTCCAAGCGCCCTGAGGCCACCGGCAAGTAGGTGAAGCGGCCCCG
>CAZVIK010000106.1:6693-13086 GCA_964627045.1 uncultured Solibacteraceae bacterium
CAAGCTGGCGGCGTCAAAAGCGACTTCGCTGGACATACCTCCGCGCCTCTTCACCCAGAGTCTCCAGGATCGCCACATCCAGGGCGCGCCTCTGATCCACGTGCGGCAACTCCCGTTGGAGCTTCATGGCGAAGCGCGCAACGGTAATACCGTCGCGAACGGTATAGCGTTCGTCGGCCGCATGCGCCTGCTGTAGAAACTCCGTGACGTAGGTTAGCATTTGTTCATCCCCGAAAGGCAGGTTCTCTTTCAGGATCAAATACTCCTCATCCCGCTCCGGGAAATCGATTAGGATCTGCGGTTGAAGCCGGGAGTGAATGTACTCCGGCAGATCGAAAGTGGAAGCATCGTCGTTGAGCGTGGCCACAAACCGGAAGGCGGGGTGAGCTTTGATCTTGATTCCAGCCACGATGGACTCGACATACCTGCGGGCGTCAAGCAGCGGCGCAAGGCTCGCCCAGCTCTTTTCGCTCATACGGTTGCCTTCGTCCAAGACGGCAACACCGCCGCGGATCATGGCCGTGACAATAGGGCTGGCCACGTAACGCAACTTGCCCGCGCCTTCGATGACCGGCGTGATGAGCAGATCCTCGGGCCGGGTATCTACCGTGGCCTGCATGATATAGGTGGCACGGTCCAAGCGGCGCGCCGCAGCGTAAGCCAGGGTCGTCTTGCCGACGCCCGGCTTGCCCACGAGTCGCGGGTTCATCGGCAGGTCGCTGGAATCGACCACCAGCCAGGCGGCCAGAAGTTGGCGCAATGGCTCTTCCTGGCCGACCCACCGCACCGGCAGTTCTTCGGGGTGTGCCAGGTGCAGGGTGATGCCATCCACTTCCACGGTCATATGTTGCCATTTTCTCAGAAACCGGCGGGCGGGAGTAGCCCTGGGCGGTTCATCATTAAGAACGTAAAGACTCCCGCGCCCCCCGCAACGACCGGCGGCCGGATGCCGTCTGAATTGCCTATGACGGGGCCCGATGATCCCGGGAGGATTCATGTGCCGCTCCCGTCTTCTTACCGCGACCCAGCCGGGTTCGTGGTTCGCGAAGGCCGAATCTATAAGCGCGTTATTACCCGTAGGGGATTAGATGATTATCGCCATTTAATGACATCCGGACTCTTTGAAGATCTGCAAAGGCGTGGGTTGCTCTTGGGCCACGACGAAGAGCCGGTTCCGGACGCCGAAGCAGACTGGGCGCGAGTTCTTGTTCCCGAGCAGATCCCCTTCATTTCCTACCCCTATGAATGGTCCTTCGATCAACTGAAGGATGCGGCTCTTCTGACGCTCGAAGCGCAGCGGACAGCGTTAGGGCACGGGATGTCGCTCAAAGACGCGTCCGCCTACAACGTGCAGTTTCGCGGTGCGAAGCCGGTGTTGATCGACACACTCTCCTTTCAGCGCTGCGGCGGCGGAGCCTGGGTCGCCTACGAGCAGTTTTGCCGGCACTTCCTAGGGCCTCTCATGTTGATGAGCTGGCGGTTGCCGGACGCAGCGCGTTATCTAAAGGCGGACATCGACGGGTTCCCTTTGGACAGCGTTTCGCGCTTGCTGCCCCCGCGGTCGTACGGGAAGCCGGGCTCGTTACTGCACATCCACCTTCACGCGAGAGCGATTCACAGGAAAGCGCCAGCTTCTGTTGGGCCCACGGCGGGGAGGGCGCCGGCGAACACCGGAGATCTCGTCGAATCCCTCCGGCGGACCATTGAGGGGACCCGCGCTCCGAAGTACGGTGAGCGGTGGACGGAGTACTACCCCGAGGCGAGGTTCTATCCGCAGGGCGCACAGGAGACGAAACGCGAGGCCGTTGGTCTGGTCTTGCGACGTACCCGGCCGACGCTGGTCTACGACTTGGGGGCGAACACGGGAAGTTACAGCCGCGAGGCGGCGGAGGCAGGGTGCCTTTGCGTCGCCTTCGACGGCGACTCCGGCTGCGTGAACCGCCTGTACCTGGATGAACGATCGCGAGGCGGGTCTCGCATTCTGCCGCTTGTGATGGATCTGGCGAACCCGAGTCCCGCGCTCGGATTTGAGTCGCAAGGAACCATGAGCCTATTTGAGCGGCCGGCGGCGGACCTCCTGCTGTGTCTGGCGCTGTTGCACCATCTGCGGGTGTCTGCCAACCTTCCTTTCGAGAAGATCGCATCGTTTCTGGCACGGCTCGGACGCTGGGCCCTGGTCGAGTTCGTTCCGTTCGAAGACCCGGCTGTGCGCACCCTTACGAGCCGGATGGCGGACTTCGAGAACTACACGTTGTCCGCCTACTTGGCTGCCTTCACCCGGAGGTTCCGCTTGCACGCGAGCCTGCCGGCTCAGGGGACCGGCCGGGTTCTCCATCTGTTTGAAAGGCTCGAACCATGAAGATGGAGGATTGGAGGGTGCGCACGTTCTTCGCGAGTAGCGTGCTGTTGGCTCCATTTCTTCAGTTTGTCGTACGGCACCAGTACGGCTTGTGGCACGTGGAGGTGGCGGCTGCCGCCGGCTTGCTCATGTTGGAATGCGCCGTGTTGGGCATGGCCGCACGCGGGCCGCTGTTCTATGCGGCGTTAGCAGGCTTGGCGGGAGTTTCGGCTGCCGGCCCGTTACAGAGTCTGGCGCCGTTTCTATCGCGACTCAGTCCTTGGCTGGTTGCGGCGGCGATGGCGGGCGTTTTTTGGCTGGCGGCCTCGCGGATGCGCGAGAAGGCCATGGTGATTCTCGCCGTGTTCGCGTGGTCCGGCGTCTTTGTGGACCTGCTGTTGCCGCATGGGCGCCGGGAGAGCGCAGTGTATGCCCGGAGCGGCCAGGCCTTCGGACACGTGCTCTGGTTAGTGATGGACGAGAACATCGGACTGGACGGCTTTCCCAGGGATCTGCCCATGTGCACATCGGCCGAAGCGAAGTTGCGGGGTGTGCTGGACGGCCGCCACTTCACGCTGTTCCCGGGTGCTTACAGCAATTACCCGATGACGGCCGATTCGGTGCCGAGCATCTTTCACGGGAGGTTGCTGAGCCACGCCGGCGAGTTGATGAAGCTCAAAGGCACCGGGGGGGTGCGGAACTACGAAATGCCGGAAAACGCGCTGGTGAAGAGCCACGCGGCGCGCGGGTTTCGGGCAGTGGTCTGGCAACACGCGGCCATGCGGGTGTGCGGGACGCCGTCATCGGCCGTCGCCTGCCGGGACTATGGTGAATCGATCGGGTGGCTGCACCGGGCGCCCGGCGGTTGGACCGAACGGTTTGGCAGGCTGATCGGAACCTATCAGGCGTCCGACCCGTTGCGGGTGCGCTTCAAGGGTTTCTTCCCGTTCCGTTTTGGCGCGACCATCGGCGGGCCGCCGTCGCTTGAAGGAATCTGGCCCGACGGAATCGCCCGCGAAATCGAGGCGGCGGCCGGGCCAACGTTGTTCCTGGCGCACCTGCTGACCCCGCACACGCCGTACCTCTATCGCCACGACGGCGCACTTCGGCCGATCCATGAGTGGGCGGGAGACCGCACCGGCGAACGGCTTCCGGAACAGGAATACCGGGAGTCTTACGAACGTTACTGCGAGCAGGCGGAATTCGCCGCGGGCCAGTTGGAGCGCCTGTTGTGGCGGTTGGAGAACGACAACCTGCTCGGCGTGATGACCGTCGTCGTTCACGGCGACCACGGTTCCCGCATCCGGCGCGTGCTCCGCCTGGAGGGCGGCCACCGTGACGCTGGCCCCAGCTTCGACGACTACCAAGGAACCCCGGACGCCCGGGACCTGTCCGACCGTTTCTCGACGCTCCTGGCCATCAGGCGGCCCGGGGCCGCGCGCTCCGAGACGATCACAGAACGGCACAGCGTGCTCACCCTGATCTCTCGCCATCTGTTCGGCCGTGAACCTTACGACGGCGCGAGAGCCGATCAAGTCTACTTGAAATCCGGCACCGGTGAGTACCACGCCATCGACATCCGGAAGTATTGGAGGTAACAACCCATGATTCGTCCACTTCCCGCCTATCTTGACCCCGCTACGGGGAGTATCGCTTACCAGGCGGCCATCTCCGGCCTGTTAGCCGCGGCCGCGGCGGTTCGAGTGTATTGGAGCAAGATCCGCCGCGTATTCGGCCTGGACGAGCATCGGGTGGAGCGTTTGGGTGAACAGGAGCGGGACTACAACCCCCCCGGCGATTTCTCCGATTGACACTCACTCGTTCTCGCATTACCCTCGCGATAGGTGTGTTGGTTTCGCATCGTGGAAACGCTCCAGCGATTAACTCTCCGCGAAAAGCAGGTGTATGACATGGCCGTTCACGGTGTGCCCATCAACGACATGGCAAGCAGCCTTGGGGTCCGCCCCCGCACCGTCAAGTATCACCTGGGCAACATCTACCGGAAGTTCGGCGTCGCCAATCGGCTGGAACTCATTGTGAAAAATGACAATTCAAAACAAGCTGAGTCTTAGTGACACGATTCGGCCCACCTTCGCCGCTTGCCCTCCGCGCATTTTTGCTTCCGCAACCTGTACCTCAGGACAGTAGACACGTGTCCCTTTCTGAAGTACTATGCAGCCCTGAAGAGTACTGAAGCTTGCCCGCCGTAACCACCAGACACCGACAGTCCAATCACACGGAGGCACAAGATCAACGGCACGTCCCGTTGCAGTTTCATTCGGTCGTTGGCGCGTCATTCCCGACGGCTGATCGGTGCAATTCTTCTCCTGGGCGCAGCACTGCCGGTGCTGGCCACGGTTCCGTGCCCGCCGCCCACCACCTGGAAGGGTATCAACTACTCGCCACGCTGGCACACGTTCTTCCGCATGCTGTACGAAGGGGATTCCTAGCAGCCCGTGGATTAAGTCGGTGCGTGAGGTGTGACCCCTGAGATGTTGTGAGCGTCTCTACCAACATGGCGATGGGACGGCGGCGGGCGCGCATCCGACAACAGGGGTTGTGGACGCCGACGGCGTCTCTGCCGGTGTCGGCCGGCCACCCCTTCTATGAGCGTCTGAACCGGGTCTTGGACGAGAAGCACTTTGACGAGTTCGTCGAAGCACTCCGCGCGCCGTTCTATGCCGAGACCATGGGACGGCCCGGCCTGGCTCCGGGCATCTACTTCCGCTTGCTGATGGTGGGCTACTTCGAGGGCATCGATTCAGAACGCGGCATCGCCTGGCGGGCCAGCGATAGCATCTCGATCCGGTCCTTCGTGCGGAACGCGCTGGATGAAACGGTTCCCGATCATTCCACCATCTCGCGCACCAGACGGCTCATTGACGTGGAAACGCATCAGGCGGTGTTCCAGTGGGTGCTCGCCGTAATGGCCGAGCGGAATCTGCTGAAGGGCAACACCATCGGGGTGGACGCAACCACGCTGGAAGCCAACGCCGCCTTGCGCTCGATCGTGCGGCGCGACACGGGGGAACGGTACAACGAGTTTCTGACGCTCCTGGCCCAGCAGAGCGGCATCCAGACACCCACACGGGAACAGTTGGCCAGGCTGGATCGGAAACGGCCGAAGAAGGGATCCAACGACGATTGGCAGCATCCGCACGACCCGGACGCGCGCATCACGAAGATGAAGGACGGGCGCACGCACCTGGCCCACAAAGCGGAGCACGCCGTGGATCTGGAGACGGGTGCGATCGTGGCGGTGACCCTGCAACCAGCCGACCAAGGCCACAGCGCCACGATCGTCGAGACGGTGGCCGAAGCCGGAGAGCGGATCGCGGAGACAGCGGCGGAGACGAACAGCAAAGAAGCGGGCGAGGCGGTGAATCCGCAAGGGCCGCGCGAGGTAGTCACCGACAAGGGCTATCACAGTAAGAAGGTGGTGAGCGATCTGGCCGAAGCGAGCCTGAGAACGTACTGCTCGGAGCCGGACCGTGGACGGCAGAGGTGGAGCGGGTAGCGGCGGGAACAGCAAGCGGTATATGCCAACCGGCGGCGCATCCGAAGCGAGCGTGGCAAACGGCTGCTGCGGCAGCGGGGCGAGAAACTGGAGCGCTGGAACGAGCATCTGTACGACCGTGGCGGGATGCGCCGGGTTTACCTGCGTGGCCGGACCAACATTCTGAAACGGCTCGTGGTGCATGCAGGTGCTGCCAATCTGGGCTTGCTGATGCGGAAGATGTTCGGAGCGGGCACGCCCAAGGCCCTTCAGGGCAGGCTCCGAGCGGCGTTTTCGCTGCTGACTGCCATGGAAGGGAGCCTACGGCTACCCTGGCCGCTGCACGGGGTCCGGCGGAGCCGGTTTCTTGACCGGTTCGTCCCTCACGCGCCGGCAGCGTGTGTTTCTGCCACCGCCTGAAAACGACTACTTGTGCTACGGGCTGTTAGACCGAGCCGGCAGCCCAGCGCATAGGACCGTTGTGGCAGTCCGATTAAAGGTGCACAGAGAAACATGATGCCCAGTGAACTGATGGTTTGGTCACGGTTTGACGTGCGCC
>CAZVIK010000107.1:0-13082 GCA_964627045.1 uncultured Solibacteraceae bacterium
GGCGGATTGGGGCGGTGGGGGCGTGTGCACGGCCCCCGGTAAAAACACAAAAAGAGCCTCCCCCGTACCGCCAGCGCCGCGGCCGCCAGCCCCCCCGCCAGCCGTTCGTTCCACCACGCCAACACGGCCGCGCCGGCCAGCATGACTGCTCCAACGGCCACGGCCATCCCTGTGTGCAGCCGGCCGACCGTGCGCAGGTAGCCGGCCAGCGCCCCCCCGTACCGGGCCGGCCCGATCACTCCCATCGGTTCCAGGATCAGCGTGCTGTGAAGGCTCGATGCCAGCAAGGCCACGGCGTAACAGAGGGCGAACTTCCCGTACTCCGCCGGCCCCAGCCACCGGGCCAGTATCAAGCTCAGGGCGAAGTGCGACCCCGAGACCAGCGCTTGGTCGGCGACCGTGAAGGCCACCGGCGCGCTCCAACGGCCCGCCAAGGCGGCCACGTGCGCCGGCAATGGGAGCCGCCGGCGGCACCGACTGCCGTTGGCTGGCGCGGCTGGCACGCGGCAGAGCATCATTTCGGGCTCGCCGCCGGCTCACTCGCAGCAACACCGGGTGCGCCGGCGTAGGTCCATCCGATGCCGGACTGGTACCAGTAGAGCGTTCCGGTGCCGGTCCTGCCGGCCACGTAATATGCGCCGTTGGCTGCGGCGACCGATCCGTTGTTCAGAACGCCGTTGAGCGACTGCCACCCCTGCCAGTTGTTTCCGGATCCCTCGGTGAAGGCCTGCACGTAAACCGTGCTGTAAAGGTTTGTCACGGCGGCATAGATCAGGCCGCCGCCCGCCGCGACTTCAGGATCGGTCTTGGCCTGCCCGCCGCCGTTCATCCACGCGCCCCACGTGTTGCCCGCCATCCGCGCCATCCACGTGTTGTTGGTGGTGAGGGCCCGGATCGCCACATAGGCGGCGCCATCGGCCCCGGCTGCCACCGCGGGTTTGCCGACGGCGGTCACCGTCGCCGGAGCCTGTGACCAACCGAGAAACCCGGACCCCGGGACGTACCGCCCGCCGCTTACGACTCCGCCGCTGTTCCGCCCCACTACGTAGACCGTCCCGTTGGCGGCGGCGGCGATCGCCGGCTCGCTGGCAAAGCCCCCTCCCAGCGGGACCCACGCGCCGAATCCGGAAGCGGGGGTGTAATACGCCAGGTAGTAGTTGTACGACGCGTCCCTCGCCACCACCGTGACGGCCCCCCCGGGGCCGGCGGCGACCGCCGGGTCTCCGTACACTCCGCACCCGGCGCGGATCCACCCGGCCCAGCCACGGGTAGCCGCCAGGAACGTATTCACGTAGACGCAGGTGGAGTCGTTCCGGCCCACAACGTAGGTGTCACCGGCCGGATTCTGCGAAGCGCCCACAGCGCTGGTCACGTTGCCGGCGGCGTTGTAGAGCGTAGTGGTGCCGTAACGCATTAGAATCGTGTTTCCGTTCGTGGCACGGAAGGCCGCCGTCGGAGTGCGGTCGCCGAATTTCGCCACGAATCCCGCGTAGCCGCCCGGGTTGAGCGCCTGAATCGGGTTCTTGGTGGGAAATGCCGCCGACGCGGTTTGCCCGGCCACCCAAAGCGACCGCGTAGCGTCGATGGCCACGGCGTTGGCCGCGTCGAGGTCCGCTCCGCCCAGGTAGCTGCTGAAGTCCAGCGTCGCGCCCGAAGCGTTGAAGCGCGCCAGAAAGGCGTCGTAACCGCCGGCCTTTGCGGTTTGCGCGGGGTTCACCGCGGGCAGGTTGGAGGATGCCGTGTAGCCGGCCACCACCGCCATGCCGGAGGCGTCCACCGCCAGCGCGTTGATGTAATCCAGCCCCGAGCCGCCGAAGTAGGTGCCGTAGGCCATCGCCGCGCCCGAGGAGTTTAGCTTCACCAGAAACCCGTCTAACGTCCCGCCCTTGTGCGCACTCTGGTAGGCGTTGAGGACCGGGAAGTTCGTCGCACTTGTGTAGCCGGCCACGTAGACGTTGCCGCTCCCGTCCAGGCCGATCCCCGTGGCCGTCTCCGGAGCGGCCACGGTCCCGCCGCTTCCGCCCAGGTACGTGCTGAATCCCAGCGACGAACCGGTAGCGTTGATCTTGGCGACGAAGGCATCCGATCCACCGGCATTGGCCGCCTGGAGCGGCGACGCCGTGGGGAAGTTCGTCGAACTCGTGGCGCCGGCCAGATAGGCGTTCCCGGAGGCGTCAATCGCCAGCGCCGTGGCGGTATCGTCTCCCGTCCCTCCGAGGTAACTGCTCCAGACCAGCGCCGAGCCGGCCGCGTTCAACTTGGCCGCGAAGGCGTCCTGCCGGCCGGCGTTGGCGCTCTGGACGCCTCCGCTAACCGGTAAGTTCGTCGAGTAAGTGTCCCCGGCGACGTAGGCGTTTCCCAAAGCGTCCACCGCCAAGGCGTTGCCCGAGTCGTTCCCGGAGCCGCCGAGATACGTGCTGTAGACCAGCGCCGAGCCGGCGGCGTTCAGTTTCGCCACGAACGCGTCCCGGCCCCCGCCAAGCGCCCGCTGCCGCGCCCCGGAGGTCACCGGGAAGTTCGTCGAGTAGGTCCATCCGGTGAGATAGGCGTTGCCCGGCGCGTCCACGGCGATGCCGAACGCGCGGTCGTCGTAGCTGCCCCCCAGATAGGTGCAATACACCAACGCCGAGCCGTCGGCGCTCAACTTGGCCACGAAGGCGTCGGCGCTTCCCTTGATGGCCGTCTGGAGGGCTCCGGCCAGCGGAAAGTCGGCCGAATCCGTGTATCCGGCGACGTAGGCGCTCCCGGCGGCGTCGGTGGCGATCGCCCTAGCCGTGTCCAGGCCGCTGCCCCCCAGATAGGTGCTGAACAATAAGACCGGGTCGATGACCAGCGGCCGCCCCGCGTCGTAGCCACCGATGGTAAACCCGGCCGAGCCGTCCGCGTGGACCTGGAATCGCCCCTCAACCTTCAGCGGGCCCCCGTCGCCATCCTGGAAGACAACCGGAGCCTGCTCGCGCAACCGCCCGCCGGCCGCCGCGACCACCAGCGACCCGTCCCGGTCCACGCTTACGGCCTCGGCCCCGCGGTAGCGCCAGCGAATGACCTCCGGGGCCACGCCGGCGGCCAGGCGGAACTCGCTCTTCAACTCGCCGCCGTTCACCTCGTAGACCAGGTCCACGCCCGGATACAGGCCGCGGTAGACCACTGAGGAATACGTCGGGAGGTTCGTCCGCCAGCCGCCCGGGCTCGATCCCAACAGCCGGTTCACGATCCCGGGCAACCGCGCGCCTGCCTCGATCCGCACGGCCGGGGCGGTCCCCTGGAATTCCATGGACAGCGCCGCCTCGCCGTTGTGAAACGCGACCGAACGCGTGGCAAACCGGACCGACGCCGGGCCTTGGCGCAGTTCGTAGACTTGCTCACCCGGGCCCTCGGCATAGATCGGAGAAAAAAACGGCGGCGGTGCGGGCCCCGCCGCGCTTCCCGTGACGGCCGCCATACCAGCCGCCACTGCGGCCAGCGCCGCGCGGCGAAGTCTGAGCCACGAGGGACTAGTGTGTTTCATCGATGGACTCCCTAGGTTGTCGTTCGGATGGAGAGAGGGAAACCTGTAGGGCGAAAGGAGCTTGTTGAAAAAGGCCCATCGCAGACCGAAGTCTGCGCCACTTGGAGCCGTAAGCCCATGATCCCGTGTGGCGTAGGCTTCAGCCTGCGTGGTCTTCACGGCTTCCTTTGGGCTTTTTCAACAAGCTCATGGGGCCGCGCAGACCGGCGCCGCTTCGGCGTGTTTCTCCAACGCGAGCGGAGGCTGGCGCTACCGGAAGGCGCCGGCGGGGCCTCGCGGCCGTCGAGCGCGGCGGAATCCCGGCCTAGCGCGGGACGGGGCCGACGGCCACGATCGACTTGGACCAGCCGAGCAGGCGTTCGCGGATCAAGCGCGCGCCGGGAAATAGAACCCGCATCTGGCGGTATGTCAACAAGTGCAGACCGTCCCAGAACCGCCGGCATTCGGCGCGGCCGGGCCGCGTCACCCAGCCCCAGACCGTGAAGTGCCGCAGCAGGCCGCCCGCCCAGGCGCGCGGGAACCAGTGGACCAAAGGCGTCAGAAGGTGAGGCTCAACCGGAAACCAGGCATCGGGCGTTTGCACGAAGTAGCTCCGTGCCACGCGGTGCACTTCGCGGGCGAATCGCTGCTGGGCCTCCCACCCGCCTACGTGCTCGACCACGGAGTTGGAAACGGCAACGTCGAACGCCGCGTCGGCGAAGGGCAGTGCCAGGGCGTCTCCGCACACCCAGCCGGCCTGCGGCAGCGCGGCGTCGCGGGCCACGTTCAGGTTGACCACGGTCAGGCGCGGCAGCGGCAGCCCCTGGCGCCCCGCCATGAGCCACAGCGACGCCGACCCGCCGATGTCCAAGACTCGCGTGTCCGCGGACAGGCGAAGCGTCCGGTACAGCCGCCGCAGACGCGCCGGCCGGAAGCTGCGAAACACGAACCCGTAAAGATCGTGGATGTTCATCGCGCGCCAAATCTCCGGTGGCCCCGGGCCCGGCTTCCCTGCCGCCGGACGGCCTTCTTCGCGCTCCGCCGTCAGGCCCGGTTGTGCGGCCGGTAATACTTCCCGTAATGGCTGTAGTAGTAGTAGCTGTCGCTCATCTCCTTGTGAACCTCGTTCAGGACCACGCCGAGAACGCTTGCCCGTAGCCGGTGCAGGGTTTGGATCACGCTGGCCACGGCCTTGCGGTTGGTCTCGCCGGCGCGCGTCACCACCACGACCCCGTCGACCACCGTCGCCATTTGCAGCGGCTCGGCGAACCCGAGCAGGGGAGGGGCGTCCAAGATCACCAGGTCGTACTGGAAGCAGGCCTCGTCGAGAAGCTGTTGCAGGCCCTTTCCCACCAGGTCGGCCGCCCGCCGGCTGGAGGGACCGGCCGGGAGAATCTCCAGATCCGGCAGGTGCGGCAGTCTCACGACGGCCTCCTGCCAGGCCTTCTCCGACACCAGCACGTTGGACAATCCCACGTTGCTGGCCACCTCGAAGCGCCGGTGCACGCTCGGCCGGCGCAGGTCGCCGTCGATCAGCAGGGTCTTGTGGCCCTGCTCGGCGTGCGCCACCGCCAGGTGCGCCGCGATGGTGGACTTGCCCTCGCCCGGCGAAGCGCTCGTCACCAGAATCGAACGCAGGCGCCGGTCGAAATCGGCGAGCAGGATCGAGTTCCGCAGCGTGCGGATGGCCTCGTCGTAGCCGGTGAGCAGATGGTGGCCGTTACCGTTGGCGGGCACCAGCGCGCCCGACGGGTTCAGCGAGGGCATCGGCCCCAGCCGCCCCTTCCAGTTCTTCACCACCGGCAGGCTCCCGACCACCTCGGCGCGCAGCAGGCGCGAGGCCTGTTCGGGATCGCGCACCGTGTTGTCGAGCACGTCGCTCAGCACCGCCACGCCGACCGCCAGAAGGCTCGAAAACAGGAACGCCAGCAGCACGTTCAGCTTCAGGTTCGGAAACACCGGCTTGACGGCCGGCCGCGCCGCGTCCGCGATGCGGATCGAGCTGTTCTGGAAACTGGCGTTGATGCCGGCTTCCTTGATCTTGCGAACCAACTCCTCGTAGAGCGCCTTGTCGGCCTCGGCCTCGCGTTTCAGCGCCTGGTACTCGAAGGAGCGCGCGTTGAGCTTGTCGAACTCGGCCTTGGTCTCCTGCACGGCTTTCTGCAACATCCCCTCGCGCCGGGTGGCTTCGCCGAATTCGATCTCCACCCGCTGCCGGATGTTCTGCGTGGTCGCCGCCAGCAACCGTTCGACTTCGGCCAATTGCGCCGCCGCCTTCCTGTACTCGGGGTGGTTGGCTCCGTACTGGGTACGGATCTCGGCGAACTTCTCCTGCGAGTCGTTGAGCCGTTCGGTCAGCTTGCGCAACGATTCGCCCTGGCTCGACACGACAGCGGCGTCCATCGAGCCGGACCGCACCGATTGATAGGCCGCCTCCCGGCGCACGCGTTCCGCCTGCGCGTTGGTGTACTCGGTGTTCAACTGCAACAGACGCGCCGAAAGGATGCTGGTCTTCTCTTCCGGGTTGATGACGTTCAACTCCCGCTCGAATTGCATCAGAGCGCCGCTGGAACGCTCCATCTTGGCCTTCAATTCCTCAAGCTGTCTCTCCATGAACGCCGACAGGCTGGCCGAAGACCGGAAACGGATGTTGTAGGTGTGTTCCAGGTAGGACTGCGCGGTGGCGTTGGCCACGTTGGCCGCCAGTTGCGGGTCGCTGTTGCGGTAGCTGATCAGAAGGAGATAGGTGTTCGGCGGGCGCGTGACCTTGAGTTTGCGCAGCATGACGGGCGCGTCCTCCAGGCGTCCGGCGCCGCCCTCCACGCTTTCCACTTCCCCCGGCATCTGGCGCAAGCCGAACTTGTCGGCCACCGGCCGCAGCACCGAATCCGACTGGATCAACTTGACCTGCGTCGCCAGAAACTGGTCCGCGTCGTTGGTGGTCGTGCGCACGGACTCCTGCCCGATCACTCCGGTCGGGGTCTGCCGGTCGATATCCACCGTGGCGGTGGACTCGTAGACCGGCGTCAGGCGGCTGGAAATCACCACGGCCGCCAACACGCAGGCCGCGACAAAAGCGATGATCTTCCAGCGGTGCCGCTTCAGGATCCACAGGTAGTGGGATAGCGGAATCGCCGTTTCTTCCGGTTCGCTCTCGGCAAAGGCCGGGAAGCCGGACGGCGCCGCCAGCGAGTATTGCTCCACCACGGCGGGAAGGTTGCGTTCAAGCTTGTGTTCGGGCATGGCCAGTATCTAAATCGGACTATCGGCGCCAGATCAGCATGCCGGACGCCGTGGAACTCCCGAATCCGGCGATCTTCTCCAGCGCGCTCACGGTGATTCGCTTTCCGCTGTTGTCGGGAATGTAAAGAATGTCGTTCGGTTGCAGCGGCACATCCTGGCTCTTGCGGTCGAGGATCCTCTTCAACTCGATGGGAATCTCGTGCTTGGAGCCGGTGGCCGCCTCCTGGCGGTAGATGTAGGCCTGCTTGGAGGCGAACGGCGCCAGCCCCTCGGCCAGCGCGAGCATCTGTAGTACGGTGGTTTCCGAAGTGTTACGTACGGGAAAGGCGCCCGGGCGCCGCACGGTGCCGACCACGTACACGAGTCCCACCTCGGGTACGCGCACCTCCTCGCCGCCGGTCAAGATCAGGTTCATCTCGGGGTCGGCCATGTCGATCAGACTCCGCACCGGAATCCGCTGCACCAGCGAAGCCGGCGCACCGTCTTCGCCGGTCTGCGCGCGGCTCACCAGTATCTCCGGCCCGGCATCCGGGCCCAGGCCCCCGGCGCGCGTCAGCGCGTCCAGCAGGGTGACCGGACCGGCCGCCTGAAACGTGACCGGGGATTTCACGGCGCCCGCCACGCTGATGGGCCGGCTATGATACTCCGCGATGTTGACCGTCACCACCGGATCGACCAGAATCTCCTCGCTGCGCAGCGCGTCGCCGATCAAGGTTTCCAGATCGCCGGGAAGCAGCCCCTGGGCCTTCAACCGCGCCCGCAACATCGGCAGGCGGATCATCCCGTCGGGCCCGACCCGGACCGTGCGCGTCAGTTCCGGCGCGTCGTAGACCGAAACCGCCACCAGGTCGTTGGCGCCGATCCGCTGCGCCGGCAGGTTCGCGCCGGGGGCCGGGGCGCCGGTCTGCGCGGCCGCCAAACCGGCGGCGCACGCCGTCAAAAGGACCATCCTCAGGGATTTCATTGCGTTCGCCTCCACGGGCCGGTCTCAGCAGGCCACCCCGGCGCGGCCGGGCGGTTCGGTTTCGCCCTCGCTTCCGGCGGCCTCCAGAAGGCGCAGCAACTGCTGCACCCGGCCCTCCAGTTCCGTCATCTTGTGACCGAGCGCCGCCAGGCGCCATTGCATGGCCGGCGCCTGCCGCCCGCCGCCGGCCCGCCGCAGCACGGCCAGGCGCGCGAAATCCGACAGGCTGCGCGCCCCGTTTTCCGAACAGGCGGCCACCAGCGCGGCGTACTCCTCTTCGTTCACCCGGAAATTCACCAGCCGCGTTCGGGGCCTAGACACCCGCATACTGCCTCCGCACCGCCGGGCGCACCCGGGCCACCGCCTCCCGTTCCACTTCCGCCGCCACCGAACGCTGCAGCAGTTCGACGCTCACCACCACGCGCCAGGCGTCCTTGATCTGCGTGACCACACCTTCGACCCCGGCCAATGGGCCGGCCTCGATCCGCACCCTCTCGCCGGCTTGCAGGTACGGGCACGGACCCACCACCATCCCGCTAGCCGTGAGCGTGCGAACCGACTCCACTTCGACCTCCGGGATGTCGGCCGGTCGGCCGCCGAAGCCGACCACCGAGCCGGCCCCGGGGGTGGCCAGCACCCGCGCCCGGTCGGCCCTGGGAAACCGGCAGAACACATAGCCCGGAAACAGCGGCAGATCGATATCCTTCATGCGGTCGCTCCAGCGCCGCCGGGAGCGATACAGCGGCAGGAACGATTCCAGCCCCTTGGACTCCAGCGCGCGCGCCACGGCTTTCTCGTGCCTCGGTTTGACCGTCACGGCGAACCACAACCGCAAATGGCCCGTATCCGTCACTTGCCCCCTCCAGGCGCGGTCCTACCGGCTGATGGTCCCCGGCTCATCCTTCTGCTGAGTCTTCCAATAAACCACCGCCCCGGCCGCCGCCCCACCGACAACGACCCCGGCGATGACCGCCTTGTGGCCGCCGCCTCCGGTGGCCGCCGGCGCGGCCTTGACCGGCGCGGGGGTGGGTGGCGCCGTCGCGGCCGGCGTGGCCGGAGGTGCCTGTTTTGCCGGAGCCGGAGCCGCCTTCGCCGCTTCGGGCTCCGGGTCCACGCAAGCGCCGCCCACACGCCGCATGCGGCGGATCTGAATCACTTCGAGCGCGCCGGCGACCGGCTTGGCTCCCCGAACAATGGTCGCCGTGACCTCAATCATCCGGCCGACCTCGCCGTCGAGCCGCTCACCGCGAACCTCCTCCACCACGCCCGTCAGCGGGTCCCGCAACACGAACCGTCCGTCGCGGCGAAACAGGCAGCCGGTCATCTCGAAGGGAACGTCGGCGCCCGTGGCTTCCTGTGGCTGGAACTCCAGCGCCCGGCCCGGGACGAGCATCGCCACGACGGTGCCATCGGCCGTCGAAACCCGCAGCGACCCGGCCAGCGCCAGCGCCTGCATCTTCTTTTCTCCGACCACGGCCACCCGCCCGGCGGCGTCCGGCGATGCCGCCGCCACGCGCAACCCCAGCGCCTCCAAGCGGTAGTCCGCTCCACGCGCCAGTTCGCCGAGCCCTTTCTCCAACACCAGGCGATCGGCGAACACCCGGGCCCGCGAACCGGCCGCCAGACTCAGACGCACTCCTCCGGCCAAGTCCAGGTCGCTCGACGCGCTGGACGTCTCCAGCGTGCTGCCTTCAAAAACAGTGGCGTTGGACACGATCATCTGGTGGTCAACTTGAAGGGTTCCGGTGGTCTTGGCGACGCCAATCGCCGCGGCCGGGGCCGGCAAGGTGGAAAAAGCCAAAAGGACGCACAGCGCAGTCGCGAGGCGGTACATCGACACTTCCTCCCAACGAAATCTTGCGCGTGCGGGTAAGTAATGTCATCGTACAGTCGCAACGGCGGAGGTGTCAAGAATTGCATCCGGCCTGTTTGCAGCAACTTCGCTTCGTCCTGATCGGGCATAGCTAACGCTCTGTGAGTCCCATTGGGAACCCCGGCGAAAAGAACCAGACGCGCCGCCGGCTGCGCCGCGATTCACCGCTTCGCGCCGCCCCTGCCGCCCCACGGCCACGTCTTACATTTTCATTACAGGCTCAATCCTTACGCCCACCCTTCCATCGGTACAATGCGCCGGTGGCTTTATGGGGAAACGCTTAGGACCTTCAGCGCATCCCAACCGGTTGAATCCTCTCGGAGATCCCCGCCGGATTCGAGCGGAACTTGACGCCCCCGCCTGCGTATTAGAAACTGTGGGCCGACGGGCCGAGGGAGGCGAACAACGTCATGGGCAGCAACGGAAATCATCGAAACGGCCGCAAGTCCAGGCGGCGTTGGGTCTGGCTGGTAGTCGTGGTCCTGCTTTTAGTGGGCGGGTATGCCGCGGTCAAAGCCTCCTTCAAGCCCAATAACCGCATCGACCCCTCCAAGCTCGCCGAGATCTCACGCGGCTCCATCGCCCGCTCCGTGGTCGCGACCGGCAAGATCCAGCCGCGCTCGAAAGTGGACGTCAAAAGCAAGGCCAGCGGCATCGTGCAGCGCCTTCTGGCCGACTACGGCGACTGGGTCAAACAGGGCCAGGTTCTGGTGGAACTCGATAAGGTCGAACTCCGCGCGCGCGTCCGTGAGGCCACCGCGCAACTGGAGGCCGCCCAGGCGGCCGAACAATCCACGCAGGCCGCGCACGCGCGCAACCAGGTGGAGGCCGAAGGGCCAGACCTGCCCTTCCTGAAGTCCGCCATGCAGCGCGCCCAGAAGCTGCATGAGGCCGGCCTGATCGCCCGCAACCTCCTGGAGGACGCCGAGAAGGCCTACCAGCTGGGTCTCAACAAACAGATGGCCGCCGTCCGCAACGTGGCCGTCACCCGCGCCGAGATGGCCCGCGCCAAAGCGCAAGTCTCCCAGGCGCAGGCCGCCCTGGACCGCGCCCAGGAGGACCTCAATAACTCCACCATCGTCAGCCCCATGGACGGGCTGGTGCTCTCGCGCAACGTAGAGGTGGGCGACGCGGTCAGCTCCATCCTGGTGCTGGGTTCACAGGCCACCCTTCTGATGACGCTCGGCGACGTGGGGGACGTTTATGTGCTCGGGAAGGTCGACCAGGCCGACATCGGCAAGATCTATCTCGGCGAACGCGCCCGCATCGTGGTCGAGTCCTTTAAGGACAGGAAGTTCGAGGGCGCCGTCACCAAAATCGCGCCGCTCGGCGTCGAGAAGGACAACGTCACCACCTTCGAGGTCCGCGTCTCGATCAAGAACCCGGGCGGCGACCTCAAAGCCAACATGAGCGCGAACGCCGAAATCGTTCTCGAAGAGAAGCTCGATGTCCTGCTGGCGCCCGAGGGCGCCATCGTGTACGACAAGGACCGCAAGCCATCGGTCGAAGTCCCCGACGCCACACTCGAAAAGGGCCGCCGCCGCGTTCCGGTCCAGTTGGGAATCTCCGACGGCGTCAAGACCGAGGTGCTGGCCGGCCTCAAACCCGGCGACAAGGTCATCCTGCAATAGCCGCGGCGGGCGCGCCCCCGGACCCCGGAGCCGCGCCGGTCAGATCACGCGCTCCAGAAGGGAGATCAGGTGGTTTTGGTCTAGCGGTGCGCCGCGCTGCAGCCGCGCATCGTACCAGATCCACTCCAGCCGCTCTCCCTTTGGACAACAGAAGACCGGGTGCTCGGGGACCTGGGACATCTCCAGATAGTCCTGGTTGAAGGCGCGCAACGAGCCCTCCAGGATGTACGGCGTGTGATACCGCTCGGTGGCGAACGGCGTGGGCGCGGCGTGAAACTCCAGTTGCACGATGCGGCCCGAGACATTGATCTGGAAGATGTTGGAATCGTCGTCCCGATAGGCCTCGGCCGTGTACTCGGGCGGGCTCAACTCGACGGCCGGCCTGGAGAGCAGCCGGTTCAATGTCGCGACCGGCGCGGCGCACATGGCGTGCAGTTCCACGGCGGCTCGCCGGCGCAGCACCGCGCATTCGCGCGCCTGGCGAACCAATTCCTCGTCTTTGGCGACCACGGCCTCGATGCGGCGGGCCAGCGCTTCCAAACGCCCGTCCGGCCCGGCCCTGCGGCGGAACTTCATCGGATGCTCCCCACGCTATTGTGCACGAAAACCGGCCACCGCCGCACGCGGCATCCGGTTCGAGTGGCCCGAGGTCACCGTCGTCCGCAGCGTGCAGCCTGGCAGACGACGGCTGGCGATCACCTGCCCCACCAGGGAGTCTAGACGGCCGGATTGGGTTCGTTTCGCGGGGCGTAAGTGGCTGTTTTTCCTTTGGGTTGGGCCTCCACAATGGCTTCGTTTGGCAAAATGGGCCGCTGCGCTGCGTGTTGCTTCGCAGACACGGGGCAGCGCGATTTGGCATGGCGTGCGCCTCTTTCTTGAGTTATAGCAGGGGAGCGGCGCACGACGTGCCGGACAGTGGGTGGAAGTACAGGAGCATGATGGACTTGTAGCTTCGCGGAGGGTGTGACCGTAGATTTCCGGCGCGAGAGGGGGAGATGGAGCCGGCACGGTCGCTACGGCGGGGTTCCTGGAGACGCGTCGTCCCGCGCGTGCCGCCATACCTCGACCGGCCACAGGTGAACCGGGCTACTCGTGCCTGAGGGCCGCCGCCGGCGGCATCTTGGCACAGCGCCAGGCGAGACCGGCGGCAACCAACACGGCGACCGTACCCAGTGACACGGCCGAAAGGGCGAGGGTGAACGGATCGCGCGGGTGCACGCTGAAGAGAAGCGACGAGAGGAGCCCGGTCGCAGCCAAGCTGACCAGGACGCCCACGAACATGCCGGCCGCCGCTACGGCGATGGCGCTCCGAACCACCAGCATCAGGATCTGCACGGGGCGGGCTCCCATCGCTACCCGAATTCCGAACTCGCGCGTGCGAGCCGCGATGAGTTCGGCAGTGACGCCGTAAATGCCAGCGACTGCGGCAAGCGTTCCGGCACCCGCGAAGAAAGCCAACAACCCCAGGTAAGAGCGCAGCCTGCGGGTCTCCCCCCAATAGCGCTCGTCCATCGTGCGGACCTCCGGCGGCGGAAGCTGCGGGTCCAGAGCAAAGGCAATCGCACGAATGTCCTGCGCGAGCCGTCCGGCATCGTGCGGCTGCGCCTTCACCAGCAGGTGACCGGCTGAACCGTGCGACAAGGGCAGGAACACCTGAGGTCCGGGGTTGGTGCGCAGGGCGAGTTGGCGCGTGTCCCGCACCACACCGACAACCACCAGGTCCCTCACGCTTGAGTAGGATGTGGTCAGCGGACGGCCCAGCGGGTCATCCGAACCGAACAGCACGTTCGCTGCGGCCTGATTGAGGATCGCGGGGATGGGCGTGGCCCCCTCATCGCCAGCCCCCAAATCGCGGCCCTTCAGAAACGGCGTGCCGAGAACCGC
>CAZVIK010000108.1:0-13079 GCA_964627045.1 uncultured Solibacteraceae bacterium
GATCGCGACCTTGGCCTTCCCGTTCACCTGTTTGATAACCCACTCGCCGAGCACCCGGGCCGCCTTCACGCTGTCACTGGCGATGAAGGTGTCGCCCGGCATCCCCGGCGGGAAGCGGTCGACGCAGATGACCGGAATCCTGGCGGCCCTGGCGAGCTTTACCGGGACGCTGGCGGCGGTGGCGCCGGCCGGGATGTAGATCAGCGCACCGATTTTCCGCGTGATCAGATCCTGCACCTGACTGACCTGCCTGGCCCCGTCGTTCTGCGCGTCGACGACAATTACTTCGGTGTTGCCGCGTGCATTGGCGGCCGCTGTGACCGACTGCTTGACCTGGTTGAAGAAATCGCCTTGAAGGTTGGGCACGGCCAGCCCCACGGCGAGTCTGCCGGCGGCAGAGCCGCGGCCGGCCCGTCCAAACGCCAAGAGTGCTGCGGATATCATGGAACGTCTATTCATGGTTCCGAATAACCTTCCTATAAGTTCTGTTGATTAAGGGGCGGCCGTTGAAGATCATGCGTCACCCGGGAGTATCTGTTCGGAAATGCCAGACTGCGGGCGAACGTTCCGTCGCCGGCCGAGCATGTCGAGAAACGCCGCAAGGCCGATGACGAGGCCGATGGAAATCGTCTGCACATGCGGGGACACGCCGTGGAGATTCAGGCCGTTCATGAGGAAGCCGATGAACAAAGCTCCGACGACGGTTCCGCCGATCGATCCCGCGCCACCGCGCAGGCTGGCACCGCCGATGACGGCGATCGCGATGGCGTTCAACTCGTAGCCGGCGCCGGCCAGCGGCGTGGAAGCGTTCACGCGCGAAGCGTACACGACGCCGGCCAACCCGGCCATCGTGCCCGATACCACGTACGCTCCGGCGGTCACCCGGGCCACGCGGATTCCCGCCAGACGCGCGACCTCAGGGTTGCCGCCGACCGCATACAGGTCGCGGCCGGCCTGCCGCTGCGTCAAGAAGACCCAGAAGACAGCGATCAATACGACGAACAACGCTGTCGTCACCGAAAGAAAGCCGAAGTGGTGTTGATACGAATAGGCCAGGAACCGGTCGGGGTATTCGACAATCTGCTCGCCGCCGGTGATGATGTGCGCCAGTCCCTTGCTGACGTAGTACATCGCGAGGGTGGCGATGAACGCCGGCAGGCGGGCGTGGGCGACCAGGAGTCCGCTGGCGAGGCCGCACAGACTTCCCGCCAGCACCGCCAGAAGCATCGCGGCGCCGATCGGAAGGCCGAGCGTCTTGGCCGACCAGCCAAACACCATCGTGGCAAGCGACAGGACGAAGCCGACCGAAAGGTCAATCCCCCCGCTGATGATTACGAAGGTCATTCCCAGGGCGAGGATTCCCCAGACCACTATCTGACCGGAGATGTTCAGGAAATTGCCGGGCGTCAGGAAGCCAGGGGTCGTCAGGGCAAGGACGACGAAGAGCGCCAACAACGCAGCCAACGGCCCGCGGATGCCGGCAGCGAGACGCAGGCTGGATCGTGCTCCGCGCAAGCCGGCATTGTGGGCCGGCCCGTTTCCGCTTCCTGGTTTCGCGCTCATCACAGATCAACCCGCCGCCGGGAAACGCCGCCGCCGGTTCCAGACATCAAAGGCTACGGTGGCGGCGATCACCAGACCAATCAGGAGCGTCTGGAGGTGGATGTTCACACCGTTGAGATTCAGGCCATTTCGCAGGATGCCGGTGATCAAAACACCGATTACCTTCCCGCCGATGGTCCCATTCCCCCCCAAATGGAGGGCCCCGCCGATCACAACGGCCGCGATGGCGTCGAGTTCGTATCCTACACAGGCATAAGGCTGTGCCGTCGCCAGCCGCGAGGTCTGCACGATTCCGGCCAAACCGGCGAACGCGGCCGACAAGACGTAGGCCCAAATGGTCAGCGACGGAACGCGGACGGCGGCCAGGCGGGCTACCTCGGCGTTTCCCCCGATGGCGTAGAAGCCACGCCCGGCGATCCGGTAGGAAAGCAGCAGCCAGCAGGCGACGATCAATGCCACGAATACGAGCGTCGTGAGCGGTAGAAAGCCGAAGTAGTTGGTAACCGCCAGGTCGCCGAACCACGGCGGGAAATCGTACCGCTGCTGCATGTTTGAGACCAGATTGGCCGACCCGCGAGCGACCGACATCATCGCCATGGTGGCAAGAAACGCCGGCAGCCCCGCCTTGGCCACCAACAAGCCGTTCACCAGGCCGCAGAGCGCCGCTGCCAGGATCCCTGCCGCCACGGCGAGCGGGATGGGGATCTGGAAGTCGGCGGCCAGCACGCCGAAGGTCATCATCGACAGCACGAACGTGGACCCGACCGAGAGGTCGATCCCCCCGGCAACGATCACGAAGGTCATTCCCAATGCAATGATCCCGTTTCTGGTGACCTGGTCGACGATATTCAAGTAGTTGCGCGCGGAGAGGAACTGCGGCGTCGTCAGACAAAGGAAGAGGAAAAGCAGCGCCAGCGCGATCACCGGCCCCGGAGACACGGCAAAGACCCGTCTCCAGGCGCCGCGCACGCCGATGCTCTCCTCCTTCGTCGCGGGATCGATCCTCACCCTTCCAGCCTGACGCCCTCAGGACCGATGTAGCGCATCGCAAGCGCATGGGCCTCCAGAGGGCGAGGACGGCGGCCGCCGCGCTGGTTGCCTGGCGAGCGCGGTGGCATGGAATTCGGCCAACACCGCGCTCACCGTGGCGGTGGTGAATCCAGGCGGACAGGCGGCGGCTTTCGGCTTGGCGCTCAAGGGGGCGCAACTGGCGGGCCCCGGGATGAGTTGGGTGATCGCCGCAAAGGACCGCATGTCGCACAACGAACCCGGACCCCCGCGCGAGGTGGATATCAAGCAGGAACCGTATGCGGGTTCGGGCGAGCTGCGAGTGCCGCCGCTGAGCGTGGCGGTGTTCGAGCTGCCGGTGAGGTAGCCGAACGATCCCGCGTGCTTGCCCGGCGATTCCTCACCGGGCCGACCGGCGGAGCGGTGATGGCAGACCGGTCTCGCGCCCCGCCATCTTCCGGAGGCGGGCGTAAGCCGGGCCCAGGAAGCTCAGGCGGTCTCGCAGGATCATGCGTCGCGAGATCAGTTCCCCATGGCGATGAGCCAGGATGGTAAGCAGGCTCTCATCCGTGCCCATGTAGCCCGCGTCAAGAGTTTTGCGCATGATTTCCGCGAGACGCCCGCCGGCCTCGCGCACATATTCCAGGGGGCCGCCGCATAGTCCACCGCGGCAGACCCAGCGGATATGCCGCACCCCGCAAAAAGCGGCGCACGCCTTTCTGTCGAACCCATGTATCTCTAGGCTGCGGCCACACGGGTAGCTGTAGAGCAGGAACTTCCGTCCGGGTATCCTTCCGGCGATTACCTTCCTGCCGAAGGACTTGTAGCGCCAGTTGTAGAGAATGCCGCCGTCCAGCCAGTAGACCCGTTCCGTGCCAAAAGGATTGCCCAAGGCCGCTTCATGAAGCCAGCCGAGCCTCATCATCATCAACGGCACGTAGTGAGGAAGCCGGTACTGCGGGCTGTCCCTGAGCCAGCCGGCCTGATTGACCCAATGCTCCGAGGTGCGGATTTCCTGAATCCTTTCGAAATAGCGAAACCTCTCGATGTCCTCGAGTTCGATGGTCCGGATGGCCGTGGTCGCGGGGTCGCGCTGCTCGCGTACGAGGTTCTCGTACCGTTTCTGGATGTAGACAATGAGCGGTTGGGGGGTGCGCAGCAATTCCACGAAGCTCTCCCGGTAGTAGGAGAAGGGACGGACGAACGGGCCGTCGATGTCTCCCCTGCCGAGATCGAACACGCCTGTGACGATGGTTTCGCTCATTTCGGCCCTGGGAAAAGGCTTCGCCGGTCTACCGGCATCGCCAGAAGATAATAGAACCAAACAAACACCTGCCAGAGAGGATAGGTGAGCAGCATCCACGGGTGGGTGACGAGGATACGCAGCGCCGAACCGGCCCGCCCGGGGCCTTCCCTCCATGCCAGTTGATTGAGACGGCTGTGCGGCAGGATAAGAGTTCTCCGAACGAGTTCCGAAGGGCCAGACAGTCCAGGGATCGTCGATGGCGGCCATTGGGTTCGCGAGAAGTAATCCCGGAACAGGCCGGTCCTCGAGTGCGGGCACCACTTCATCCACGGTTTGACGCGCGCCGTGAAGTGGACGACCTTTGGGCTTGATACCGCCTCCAGGATCGCGTTGCGGCCATAGACGTACCCGTTCCAGAGAAAGAGACAGTCCGGCAGTTCGTGCAGATTCCAGGTTGGGCCGAGGGCGCCCCAGCGCCCCTGCAACACGCAGTTCAAGGCATCCTGGTCGCAAAACGTCAGGTCCTCGGGGTGGTCTTGCAGGATGCGGAGGGCTCGCGCCCCGACGTGTTCTCTGCGCCAGCCGGCTACGTCAATGAGCAGGACGCCGGCGTTGAAGTAAGGCGAATGAGAGTCGAAAGCGATCCCCTCGCCAAACGCGACGCGGCTTAGCCGGGCCAGGTGAAACGCTCGGGCATAGGCATCCGGTACGGCCAGCGCCAAGTTGCCTCCCGTGTCTGTCTCCCAAAGACAGGACAGGTCTCCGAGCACCAAGGTATCGGCGTCGAGATAGATCGCTTTGCTCACCTCCGGTGGCAGGAGTTCGCCGGTGAAGAGGCGGAAGTAGACGGTCGGCGGCCCGGCGAGCGCCCGGCCCGAGCCCGCCTCCTGGATTTTCGATTTGTCAGGAGTGATCCAGCGTGCGCGGAGGGGGAATGGTCGCCAGGAATCCTCCGCGCAGCGCCGGGAATCCTCACTGAGGTTGTCCTGGAAAACGTAAAGGTCGACCGGTGTGCCGCGCTTCAGGTTTTCCAGCATGGATCGCACCATGACCGTTAGGGACACAATGTACCGCTCGTCGGCGGCCGAGGCCAAAACGAGATCCGCACTGCTCATCGAACAAACCAGAGTGCTGCCTTTTCCCTTGCCACTGCCAGGGGAGCAGTGAACAAAATCCAAGGGTGAAGCAGCGCCACGTTCAGTATCTGCGGCAGAAGTGCGACGAACGCGCGAGCCGGCCTTCGGGCTGCGGTGAGTGCCGCGCCCAGGTGAAGGAGCCGGCGGTGCGGCCCGGCGAAGAACTCTAGGACGCGCCGGAGGGGCGTGAGCCGGGGCGGCCGCCAGTCGCTCCAACCGGCCCGTACGATGGCGGCTTGGTAGGCATCGGTGAACCGCGCCGGGTGATCGTTGATGCTGTGCCACGGCTTGGTGGCCGTAGTGAAGTGCACGATGATCGGGTCCCGCTTGGCCTGCCGGAACTCCTCGGCGGAATAGGGACTGGACCGCCAGTCGGGAAAAAGATCGAGAGTCGATTGCCTGTTCCAGATCGGAGAGAGTATTCCCCACCGGCCGACGAGGCATTCGTTCAGCGACGCCTGCTCGTTGTATTTCGAAACCCGCCGCAATTGGCGAGCCCTCTCCAGCGAACGCCGCTCCAAATTTCCTTCTCGCCAGGCTGCCAGATCGATCACCATCACGCCGGAGTTCAGATAGGGCCCGGCTCTGTCACTGGCGCCATCCGCCCGATGGGTCTGGATGCAGGCGTCCTGGACCGCCAGGACAATGTTGCCGTTCGTCTCCATTTGCCAAAGGCGTGAGATGTCTCCGAGAATCAGCACGTCGACGTCGAGGTAGATTACCTTCGACAGAGCGGCGGGAAGGGCAGACCCCACAAGCAACCGATAGTAGGCGGATGGGCGGCCAGTGTGTCCCGTGCCGGCCAGGAGCGGGCGGATCATCCGTATGTCCGGACAGAGCCAGCGCACTCGCACCCGGCCACCCCATGCGACCTCCAGCCGCTGCCGTGCGGCCGGATCAAGGTCGCCGGCCAAAATGTAGAGATCCACTCCGTAGCCGACGTCGAGGCCTTCCAGGAGCGTGTGGACGGCGACGCCCAGGGCCAGCGAATACGGCTCGTCGGCCGCCATTGCGACGGAGAGAATGTTATCTCGTTCGCCCACGCATCCCCCGGCCGGCCTCTACGAGCCCGCCGACACCATCCCGTACCAGCGGAAAGCTATTCGGCACACTGCAGGCGGCGCCCATCCGTACTGCCAGGCCGCTAAGCGCTTGTGTCCCGAGACGGGGGGGCCGCTCCCGTCGCCCGCACCACGTTCATCGCCGAGGCAATCATCCCGCTGATGTCGCTGAGCGTCGAAGGCACAATGAGCGTGGTGCCCTCTTTGGCCAGGTTTCCGAACTGCGCGATGTAGGCTTCGGCCACGCGCAGTTGCAGCGCCTGGAATCCGCCTGGAGACTGGAGCGCGTCGGCCACGCGGCGGATACCCTCGGCGGTGGCGGTGGCGACAGTCAAAATCGCCTGGCCTTCGCCTTCGGCGACGTTGATCTGTTGCTGCTTGGCGGCCTCGGATTCCTTGATGACCTTCTGCTTCTCGCCCTCGGCGTTGTTGATGGCGGCGTCGCGGGCGCCCTCGGAGGTGAGGATGATGGCGCGCTTTTCGCGTTCCGCGCGCATCTGCTTCTCCATGGCGGCTTGAATGTCCTTGGGCGGGTTGATGTTTTTGATCTCGTAACGTAGAACCTTGACGCCCCAGGGCTCGGAAGCCTTGTCCAACTCGCTGACCAGCGCGGTGTTGATATAGGTGCGCTCTTCAAAGGTGCGGTCCAGTTCGATCTTGCCGATCTCGCTGCGAAGGGCCGTCTGAGCGAGCTGGGTGATGGCGAAGCGGTAGTCGGAGATGCCGTAGGAGGCGCGCTCCGGGTTCATCACCTTCAGGTAGAGGATTCCGTCGACGCCGACCTGCACGTTGTCCCTGGTGATGCAGATCTGCTCGGGGACATCGATGGCCTGCTCCTTCAGCATGTGCCGGTAACGGATGGTGTCCAAGAACGGCACCAGGACGTGAAAACCGGCTTCCAGCGTGGCGCTGTACTTGCCCAGGCGCTCGACGACGTAGGCGCTCTGTTGCGGGACGACGACGGCGGTTTTTGCCAGGATGATAAGGAACAAAACCGCCATCAGGAGAACGACAATCAGCGAACCTGTGATGGAATCCATGGAAGTTATTGACCCTCGATGAACAGCATGAGACCTTCAATGCGAACGACGCGGCAGCGCTGCGAGCGCGCCACGGGTTTGTCTCCGACGTTCTGTGCCTTCCAGCTGGCGCCTCGAAGCTCGGCTTTCCCGACGGCGCCCGCTGGGATGTCCTCGGTGGCTTCCGCGGTTTCCCCGACGAGGCTGTCCACCTCTTTGGAGGGGCTGATACGGCGGAACCACTCTAACAGCGGGCGGCGGAACACGAGCAGCGAGAGTACGGCGAAGACCGTGAAAAGCAGCCACTGGCCGACCGCCGGAAAGCTGGGGAACAGCAGGGTTACCAGGCCAACGCAAACGCCCGAGACGCCGAAGAACAACACGTAGAAGCCCCCCGGCGTGAGCAACTCAGCCGCCAGAAGTAAGAGCCCGAACATGACCCACATCCACCAGAACATAGGCGCAAACCTCCACTAATACCCACCCGGCGGCGGGCATCTGTGAGTATATACCGTTACGAATGCGAAGCGAAGCCTACTTCTTCACAATCGCGTCGGCCGCGTTCGCGGCGACGATCCAGGTGGCCGATGTTCCGATCACGGCTTCATGCTCGAACCACAGGAACCCAAAGTCGTCGATGCACTCCGGGAAATCCGGCTTGATGATGATGTAGCCCGGAATCACGGCGCCGGGAATGAAACTGTTGTCGGCGCGGTTGGCTCCGTACATCTTCGTCTTGGAGACGGTTCCCACACCCGCCACGTAAGAAGTGGCCGATGCCGGATGCGTGCCCAGGATGTAGTTGGCGGCGCGCAGCGTGTATTCCGGACTCACCAGGTCCGGGAACGCCTTGTGCAAGAAGTACATCCGTATGCCGAAATCGATCACGCTGCCCGAACCGCCCCAACCGCCGCGGCTGGGAGGAACGCCGAACGGCGTCGCGTCCATTTCCTTGTCCACCTGCGCCATGTACTTCTGGACCGCTTCCCGGGCCTGCGCCTTGTAGCCGGCATCCAGGTAGGGCAGGGCGCGGACGACGTTCCAGTTGCGCCCGCCGATCTGCTGCACCACCGTCGGAAAGAGTTCCTGTACGCGGGCCTTGTAGGGGTCCGCCCCGTTGGTTGCGATCATGAGTTCCAGCGCGGCGTTCCAATCCTGCGCTACGCCGAAAAATCCGCCCGGTCCTCCCGCGAACGCCGGAGGAGCCTGGCCAGCAGGCGCGCCGGCCGCCGGTGCACCCGGTCCACCGCGACCGGTTGCCGGCGCGCCCGGAGCAGCCTGAGCGCCTGCGGCGCCGGCTGGAGCGGGGGGAGCCGCGGCTCCCGGTCCGCCGCGGGCGGGGGCGGGGGTCGGGTTGGCGCGCTCTTGGTTCCACAGCCGGACGGCGGCGTCCAGGCAATCCTTCGCCATCGCATCGTCCCAGCCCTTCAGCACGGCGGAGGCCGCGGCGAGCGAGGCGATCCCGCCCCACTGCAAGTTGGCCGATTTCCCGGTAAAGGCCCACCGGTCGTCCGGCTTGCCGGAGTAATTCCCCTCGACCTGGTTGAGGCCGAGTTTGTCGGAGTAGATGCGGCCGTCGGTCTTGGACGCGCCGTCGCCCAGGTGCGTGTACTGCCGCAATGTGGGTTCGTTGATGCCGGGGATGGGGTGGCCGATGGCCTTGATCTGCGCCAGAGTCTGCATGATGCCGTGCTTGACCTGTTGCACCGAATCGGGGATCCCGTCGGGACGGTGCATTTCGACCTCACGGGCGTCCCAGTCCACCGAGAGCTGGTCATACTTCAGATCGAATTCCCGATGCGCCAGGGCCAGGTTCTGGATGACGGTGAACTGGCTGCCTTCCTGGATGTCGAAGTCGCCTGCGTCATACCATCCGCCCACGTTCAGTCCGGGGATGTGCTCGCCGGGCTTGTATGGAGAATCGGTCGTTGGGCCCTGGTTCCAACCGTCGAAGTGCCGATGGTTGAGCGGCGCCTGGCGGGCGTCATCCAGGTGCGAGGCGCCGTGCCAGATCCGGTAGCCCTCCCGCACGGCCATGTGGTCCATCTGCACAGCCAGATGTCCGGAGAGACTGTGCTGCCAGGTCCTGCTGTAGGCGTCCTTCGAGATCGGGAACGGGACGCTGCGTTGGCCGGCATACTCGATCACGTACAGGCCCGGTTCCTTTACCGTGGAGAAATCGAACTTGGAGTAGACGTAGCGGAGGAAAGGCATGGCCGCCGTAACCGGCGCTTCGAAAACCTGCTTGTAAGAGCCGTCGTCGATCAGCCGGAGCAGCCTGGCCGTGCGGGGGGCGTCGAAATTCGGGTCGAGCTCGATGACCGCTTCTTTCTTGAATTCCGGTGCGTAGCCGGTCTGGCTATGCGCGATCATCGGCGGGCGGGTCCAGTTCGGAATCACGTCCGGGCGGATGTGCCAGACCACGGCGCCCGAAGTCTTGCCGGCCGGAATCAGGGTGCGCAGCACAAACCACCCGTTTTGAGCGCGGTTGCGGCCGTCGTACATTGCGACGTCGGCCGTCTCGGAGGTGATCTTCACCCGGGCCTGCGGGTCGTTCACACCGATGGTGACGCTCCTGCCGGAAGCGAAGGGCAGCGGCTGGGTGTACCCTTTCGCCTTATCCCACTCTTCCAGGTAGGACAGCTTCTTCGGTTCGTCTGGATGCGGCAGCACCGTGATCATGGGGTCCTCGGGGCTCCGCGGGAAGACGCCGAAGGACTTGCCGTCCACCGAGTAGGTCTTGCCCATGTAGATGGAGGGCAGAAACTCGAGGTTGAACCCGGCGCGCCCCACCAGGGACTCCGGCAGGGGTTTGTCGAGATTCAGGCTCACGCGCACGCCGCCGGGCTCCGCGGCGACCTCCAAGGTGTAGTTCATATCGAACGTCGGAAACGAGAGGTTCGCCGTCAGCCGGTTGTTCGCCTTGTCGGCCTGGCGTCCGCCCAGGGTGGCCACATGGTCCCACTGTTCCGGCGTCGGCACCAGGCGCACGTCGCCATTGGTGGCGATGCGGTGGCCGTGGAGGATCATCTCCATCGCGGTATTCTTCTGGTCGACGAACGTACGGTCGTAGGTGCTGTGGTAAAGAATCACGCTGAAGCCCTGGGTGTCCAGGTAGCCGCTTTCGGTCACCTTCATGTTGAAGTCGGCGGCGGCGAGCGGCTCCCCGAGAAGCAGGGCGCCCATCATAAGCGTTCGGAGTCTGGACAACATCGTCGAAAGTCCTTTCGGTACAGATCGAATTCCACTGCGCCTGCCAATCAGGCGCCGCGAACACCACAAGGGACGCGAATCCCTTGGTAATGATCCCGCGTGCGGATCGCCGGCGCATCGGCGATCAGGCACGCTCTTCGTCCGGCGGCGCCGGTCGAGCCAAGCCCAGCGGCGGGACACCGGAACCCTGCAATCGTTTGGAGTCGTCGTCCAGTATGCAACCGTTTGCACGCTCAGTCAAGCCCTAGCGCGGGGGCGCAGTCCGGGGCCTCGGCCCTGTTGAAAGTGTCTGGCGCCAGGAGGCTCACGCCGCCTGCAAAATGGCGGCGCGGAGCGGGAGCAGACGGCCACCCGCCGCAGTCCGCTGCCCCGCAGGCCGGTGACTACGATGGCCCGCGCGACTGGCCGGCAGGTGGGACCGGCGGCCGCGCGGCGACCGCCGGCAGCTACATCCGCGCGTCGGGTTCCAGGGCCCGCCGGATCGCAGCGGTATCGTCACTTAGCCGCGACAGAAGGCGGCGACATTCCCGAAGATAGTGGAAGGCAAGGATGGGTATCGCGAGGATCATGAGCCACGCGATTATTACAACGATTTCCGCAATGCCGATGGAACGCATTCGACATTCTCCTATTTGAGATACACAGACGATTCCTCAAACTCATTTAACCTACAAGAGTGTGCTGTCTGGTCGCGGGACCTCTCAGGCGCGAGGCGCTGGAGGAGCGGCTCCTTCGAGGCGATCCAGAAGGGTCACCATTCGCGCGGCGGCTTCGCGGCTGCCACCGTAGCGCAGATCGTGGTAGGCGGAGGTGAAGCCGGCGACGATTTCGGTGGTCTCCGAAGGCGGCAGATGGCGCACGAACTCGCCCGGCGTCGTCCAGGCGGACTTGTGGAAGCCGCGGCGCTCCAGCAGCCGCAACATGCGCCGGTACAGGAGGGTGGCGTCAGAAGCGTGCGCGTCGCCGCGGCGCACGCTGAGGATTCTGTTTCGAGCGCGCCACAGTCCCAAGAGACGCGGCCCGGCCAGCCAAGAGGCGGCGAACAGCCCGGCCAGAGCGAGCCCCAGTGGCCAATCGCGCGCCGCCAGGCGAGATGCCTCGCGCCACGCCTTGGCCCACGCGAGCCGGGCGCCGTCGATCCATCGCGTTCCGAAGTCGCGCCCGGAGGTCTGCATGCGTGCGGCGAGAGCCACCTGCCGCTGGATGTCGTAGCCGACCACCCAGTCCTGCCAGAACATCTGCGCCGCGTCGCCGAGATGCGAAACCCTCGTCAATAGCGGGTGCGTTCGGCGCGCGCCAGCCGAGGGCGTGGGGTCGAAGGTCGTCCAGCCCCGGCCGCGAATCCAGGCTTCGACCCAGGCGTGCGCGTCGGCGGCGCGAACGACGTACCAGCCGGTGATAGGGTTGTACTCGCCCCCCTGGAACCCGGTCACCAGGCGCGACGGGATACCCAAGGAGCGAAGCATCACCACCATAGCCGAGGCGAAATACTCGCAGTGCCCCTCCCGCCTCTCGAACAGGAAGCGGGCCAGCGGATCGGCCGGTTCCTGCGAGTCGAGCTTCGTGGAATAGGCGTAGGTTCGCCGCAGATAGTCTTCGATAGCGCGGGCGCGGTCGCCGTCGGACGCGGCGGCGGCGGCGGCTTCGCGGGCCAGCGCGGGGATGCGCTGGTCCAGGGGCGGCAAGCGGAGGTTTTCGCGCGCCACCGGCCCGGCGGGCGGCGTGGGATCGAGATAGCCAACGGCGCCGTAGCGCAATCTGGTTTGGGGCTTCGCGGCCAGGCGGTAATCGCCGGAGGCTGTCGTGGTGACCGTCGGCTCGTCGATCCAAAGCACCTCGGGCGTCCCGGTGAGAAAGAGCGCGTTCGAGGAGATCGGCTCAAGTTGGACCTCGTAGGTGACGCGCATTCCTGGAAGGCGGCGTTGCTCGTCGCTGGCGACGATACTGCGTCCGTCTTCGACCTCGACCGGCCGGGACGGTTCGGGTGGGGCGGTCCACTCGCGCCCATCGAAAGAGCGCAGCGTCACGCCGCGCCATCGGAGAGGACGTGACGGGTCCGCGCCCACGAAGCGGATGTGCATGGCCGGCGTGGAGCGGCCAAGGAGCCGGCCGATCTGGCCCAAACGCACTTCTCCCGAAAAGCCCGGCAGATGGTATCGCTCCGTGGCCAGGCGGTTCAGCGCCGCGTGCGCCGTGCGCGGCAAAACGAAGAACAACGCGGCCGTCAAAGAGAGGATACCGAGCGCCGTTACGGCAGCCAGACCTCCGAGCCGGGAGTGAAACCGGCGCGTTCCCTGCCGTGCGGCCAGTTTGTCCACGCGCGACGCCCGGGCGATCTCCCCGCTGGCCTGCGCGGCCACCAGAAACAACACGAAGGCGCCCAAAAAGAGAAAGAACTGGAGTCCGGCGGACACCAGGGCGGCGGCGATCAACTCGCCGCCGGCGAAGAGTTTGATCCAAAGGTAGCCGCGGTGGAACCTGGCGGTGACGGCAAACAACGCCGCACCAATCAGTAGCACGGCGAATCCCGCAAGCAACGCCCGGGGAAGATCGAAGTAACCCGAACCGGCAAGAGCCGCGTACCCGCTCAACACCATCCCGGCCAGCGAAACCGCGCGAAACCGGCCGGCCATCCGTGCCGCGTTGCCCGGGGGAGCGCCCATTCGCCTTCATCTTAACCGCGCGCGCCGGCAGACGGCCGCGCGCGCGGCCGCGTGTACAATCGAGGGTGGCTGTGGCAATCCATCCGGGCGAGGGCCGCAGGGGAGGAAAGGATGACAGGGCGTGAACGCGTCTTGACGCTCCTCGAAGGGGGCGTGCCGGACCGGCTGCC
>CAZVIK010000109.1:0-4000 GCA_964627045.1 uncultured Solibacteraceae bacterium
TGAAGTCGCGAGGCTTCTCCGGGTGGGCTTCGTCCGGCAGCGCCACCGCCCCGCGGTGGCCTTCGACCGTTCGATAGTAGGTGAAGCCGGGGTCGAGTTTGAACGTCTCAACGATCACGTTCTGCCGCGGAAGCTCGTAAAGGAAGAGGAGGTAGTCCTGGCCCTGCGCGAGACGTTCACGACCGTTGCGCAAGTTCGAGCCGTACTTGCTCTGGACGGATAGCGGCTCCCCGGGCGGAATGAAAACGTGGATTCGATTTGGCACAGGCGCGGACGTGGCCACCGCATCTGCGAAGACAGCCAATGGCTGGCAAATCACTTCCTTCACCTCGACCGTAAACAACTGCCCGAATTCCAGGTTGCGCGCGTCAAACTCCCACACGTCTCCGGCCCGCTTCCCAGGAAAAAGCACTCGCCTGCCAACGCCCTCGACACCGACAGCCCGTCCCTTGACGACATAGGCACACTCCGACAGCCGCGCATAGAGATCATCGAGATCGGGTTCGGTGCGATTCTGATAAAGCTGGGGATACGAAGTCGCCGCTACCAGCACAACCAAGATCGCTCGGATACTCTTCATGACTTCCACGCACCCGCCGGCCGCGTCCCAGTTCAACCGGTTGCCATGCCGCGCCTCGGGTTCGCTACGGTAGACGCCGGGGCGGGCCCTGGAGTTCCTGAATCGCCCGGTCCACGCTCTGATGCCACGCGGGATAGTCGAATGAGCCCCGCACCCCTTGAAGCTGGCGGATCTTGGTCGCGGCGTCGGGTCCCTTCATCGCTTCGCAAAACGTCGTGACGGCCTGAACCAGCGGCGCGATGAAGTCGCGAGGCTTCTCCGGGTGGGCTTCGTCCGGCAGCGCCACCGCCCCGCGCTGGCCCTCGACCGTTCGATAATAGGTCAGCTTGGGGTCGAGCTCGTACTGTTTCACGAGCGTGTCTTGCCTGGGCATCTCATAGAGGAAGAGGAGGTAATCTCTGTCCTGCATGAGGTACTCGCGGGCGTTGAGCCTTTGGGGTTCAAACCTGCTCTGGGCTGACTGGGGACCGTCGAACGGTACGAATACGTGCAACAACCTGGGTGCGTCTGCCTGCACAGACGCTGCGGCTTCAAAGTCCTCTTTCTGGCAGAAGGCCTCCCCAACAGCAACCGTGAAGAGAGTGCCCCCGCGCGGAAAGGTGAGCGGCTCGGTGGCCCAAAGGTTCGGCCCAACTTGCCAACTGGCCGGGCGAACCGTGTCCATAACTGGTTGCCGCGAGAGCAGCCTTCCCGTAACAACAAAGGTGCTTTCCGCAAGTCGTTCGTGAAGGTCCGCCAGATCGGGCCCAGTCGGAACCGCGTCGATCAGTCCGAACACCGTCTGGGCCACAAGGATGCTCGACACTAAGAGTGTTCTTATCATTGCTGCCCCTCTAATACCGCCCGCAGTTTTGGTAGACATACCGCGGTGATATGGAGTCCGAAACCCCGTATGCTTCCGCCTCGGCTTGTGGCGTCCGGGACAGATCGATAGCCACCTGATCCTGCACGTAGGCAGCGACCGTCGAATTCGCCAGGGCTATCAACCCCTGCTCGGTGACGTGGGTCAGGTTGATAATCGCATCGCGCGCCTCCGACGGATTGTAGAGATCCCCTTTCAAGCGGTTCGTCCCATATTGGTCAAGATGTACCTGCTCGTGTGCGTTCGCCTTTCCGTAGAACTGGCTGTAGGGGGGTACGTTCACGAATGCGTACGGATTGCCCCTCGTCAAAAACGTACTCGGATGCACGTGCCATAGTCCGCCGGATTGGTAGCGATACAGGTAAAGTGAGAGCGTCGGCGCGTGATACACGCCGCCTGGACTCCACGGCACAACCACATCCAACATGGACGTGTCGCTCAGGGGGCCAGTCGGAAACCCCACCGTGGCGTTGATATCGTAGATCGCCGATCCGGATGCTGAGCACTCGCCGTCAGGGTAGGCAAACCAGTGCGCGTCTGTATTTGTGGCCTGACTGTCGGGGGCGCTGAAGTTCACATCCGGCTCGTTGCCCGCCCCGGGAGGGTTGTCGAACGACCAGGCGTACGAAGTCGGCGTTCCCCGTTCGACCGTCACATAGAAGTTCGACCAGTCGCCATCGTACACGATTTGCCCGCTGCTGACGGAAATCTGCGGGTACACGGTATGGTTAAGGGTCGCCGACTGGCTGAGCAGGGCGTACTGGGGCCACTCCCAATAATTCGACCGGTACGTCACCTCTAGTTGGTGGTACGCGTTCAACTGCCATTGCCCGGCTTCCACCGTGCACCACACACTCGTCGCGGCAAACAGATTGTATTGCGCCGCCCAGTTGCCGCCGATCGACGAAGAATCCACGCTCAGGTCGAGTTGAACATAAGAAGTATACTGGTCCCAGCAGAAACCCGGCCAGGCCTGGCACCAGTCCGCCGGCTGCATGAGGCCTGTTTCGCCATAGCCGAACACGTATCCACCGTTCTCGCTCAGGCTTTGGTATTGGTACATCATCGGCGACTGGCTCCACACCGGGGCGGCCACCAGCGTGCAGCCCAGCAAGCCGGCGCACAGCAGCTTCCGTAGTGCGAGTTTCATGTCAGTTGCCCCCCGAACGCGCCACCGCTCGCCCACGGCCGGGAACCAGCCTCAGGTTCTGGGTTACATGAACCCGGATGAACCGGTCCATACGCGCGAACCTCTCCGGCGACAGGCTTTCGCGAAGCTGTTGCACGCCACCGGCGACAGCCGCCTCACTGGCCGCATTCAACTCAGACAGCTTGGCCCGCACAGCCGGCTGGCCGGCACTCTCCTTTAGTTCCTCAACCAGTTGCTGGGTGGCGCGGCCGTTGCTTTCCAGTTCCGCTACGCAGGCCTGGGCGGCTGAGGCCAGCGCCTGGTGCTCGTACTCGTAGAAGCCCATCGTGCGCTGGAACAGGGTACGCAGACCGGCGCTGTCCTTGCCTTGAGCGGTGGCTTCCTCTGCCGCCCGTTGCAGCGCCACAAACTCGCGGAAGAAGATCCTGTAGACCAGGGTTTCCGGGGCTTCCCGCGCCGAAAAGTAAGGAGGCTGGGGCGGGCTATCCGCCGCCATGGCGGGAATCGCCAGCACCGCCAAAAGTATTAGGCAAAAGCAGGCCCTACTCATAACCTGAATATAGTCCGATGATTCGAGCGTGTCAACGCTTTTTTTTACTTCGATAAGTTAGCGTCATTAGTCAGAAGGCAGGAGAGAAGTGACAGCACTCCGTCGTATTGTGGTGCAAGTTGACGCGGTTTGCCATTGCCCGTTCGGCAAACCACGGACTAAGATGACCTGCGCCCCTGATTACCTCTCCGGGCAGCAGCCTGGCCGGCCGTCTGGAAAGGCCCCTCCGCCCAGGCCGGATCGTTCCAGCGACTGGGGTTAGGGGCTTGACGCGTCAAGCCCTTACCTGGGCGGCCCATGTTTCCGTGGCTCTCCGATGCAAGGCACCAGCCCGGACCAGGGTTGCGATAGACTCACCGGGAGGAGATCTGTTCCGTGCGACGACGAGACCTGCTGCAAACGTGTGTTCCCCTGGGAATTGGCACGCTACTAGCCGCCCAGCGGGGTGGCGCCGCCGATGTCGAGATCAACGTCCGCCCCAAGGAAGCGGGCGCGGTGATCGGCAAGCACATCTACGGTCATTTCATTGAACACCTCGGGGGCGTGATCTACGACGGCGTGTGGGTGGGCCCGGACTCCAAGATCCCCAACGTCGCCGGCATCCGAAAGCAGTTCATCGATGATATGAAGCGCATCGCCGCGCCCAACCTGCGCTGGCCGGGCGGTTGCTTCGCCGACGGCTACCATTGGCGCGACGGCATCGGACCCCGCGAAAAACGTCCGCGCGGCTACAACTATTGGCAGGCGGAGATGCCGCCCGGCGTCCATCCTCCGGAAACCAATCATTTTGGCACCCACGAGTTCATGCGCCTGTGTCGCGAAATCGGCGCCGAGCCCTACCTGGCTGCCAACATGGGC
>CAZVIK010000109.1:4010-12994 GCA_964627045.1 uncultured Solibacteraceae bacterium
ACCCGCCCTGCCCTCCGCTTGACGCGCCCTGAGGGCCGCCACCCTGGCCACCGAGCGCGCCGCCAATGGCGACCAGGACCCCTTCCGCGTGCGCTACTGGGGCGTCGGCAATGAGAGCTGGGGCTGCGGCGGAAACATGCTGCCGCAGGAGTACGCACCACTCTACTACAAGTTCACCTCGCAGATCCCCGCCTACCAACCCGTGTACCTGGTGGCCGTGGGCCCGCGCGGCCACAGCGCCGATATGGACCTCGGCTGGACCACCGGCTTCTTTGAGACTATCGGCCGCCGCCGCCCGCCCGACGGCCTGGGCCTGCACTTCTACACCGACTTTCGCCGCCCGGAATTCAAAGCCGGCGATTTCACCGCCGACCAGTGGTACATGGTCCTCCACGAAGGGGCCCGCACCGAATCGGTCATCACCACGCATTGGGAGGAGATGGGCAAGTTTGACAAGAACCACCGCACTCGCTTCGTGATCGACGAGTGGGGCGCCTGGTACCGCGGAGGCGCCACGGACCTGGCGCCCACATACCTTCTCAGCCAGGTCTGTACGCTGCGTGACGCCCTGCACGCCGGAATCACCTTCGACATCTTCAACCGCCACGCCGAAAAGATCGCGATGGCCAACGTCGCGCAAACCGTCAATTGCATCCACTCGCTGTTCTGGGGCATCGAGGACAAGTTCGTCCGCACGCCCACCTACTACACCTTCGAGATGTACCGCCCGCACATGGAAGGGCGGCTGGTGCCGGTCTCCATCGCGGCGCCGGATCTCAAGATCGCGCGCAAGAACGGGGAGAGCGCCACTCTCACGGCCGTCGCCGGATCGGCCTCCGTTCGCGATGACCGCCTCACCCTCACCCTGACCAACTCCTCGCTGGATGACGCCGCCTCGGCTCGCATCCGCCTCGATGGAGTCGCGGTGAGGGAAGCGCGCGCCCGCGTGCTCACGCACTCCGACATGCGCGCCGCCAATACGTTCCAGTCGCCAGCCGAGGTCGTGCCGGCCGCGCTTCCGGCCACGGTGGTTCCCGGCGGCGTGCAGGTGACGATCCCGGGCAAGTCCGTCGCGGCGCTGGAGATTCGCATCGCGTAAACCGGCTTGTCTTGCTTCGGCGCGTCCGGGCCTCGTATCATGAGGGAACTACCCCCTATGACCCCTGACGCCATTCCGGAAGGTCTCACTTTCGATGACGTTCTCCTGCTGCCCTCCCGCAGCAGCGTGATCCCGGCGGAGGCCGACGCCCGAACCTGGCTGTCGCGCCGCATCCCCCTCAACATTCCGATCGTGAGTTCGGCCATGGACACCGTCACCGAGTCCCACATGGCCATCGCCCTGGCCCAACAGGGAGGCATCGGCATCATCCACCGCAACATGCCCATCGGCCGCCAGGCCGAAGAAGTGGACCGAGTGAAACGCAGTGAAAGCGGCATGATCGTGGACCCGGTTACCATCGATCCCGACAGCAAGATTTATGACGCGCTCGAGCTGATGAAGCGCTTCCGCATTTCCGGCGTGCCTGTCACCCGCGACGGACGGCTGGTCGGCATCCTCACCAACCGCGACCTGCGCTTTGAAACCCGCTTCGATCTGCCCATCTCCGACGTCATGACCAAGGAGAACCTCATCACGGTTCCCGTCGGTACCACGCTCGAAGAGGCGCAGAAGATCCTCCACGAACATCGCGTTGAAAAGCTCCTGGTCGTCGACGATCACTACAACCTCAAGGGGCTCATCACCGTTAAGGACATCCAGAAGAAATTGAAGTACCCCAACGCCGCCAAGGACGATCACGGCCGCTTGCGCGTCGGCGCCGCCATCGGCACCGGCAGCGATTTTCTGGAGCGCGCCCAGGAACTGGTCGCCCGGAAGGTCGACGTGCTGGCCATCGATTCCGCCCACGGGCACAGCGAGCGCGTGCTGGAAGCCGCGGCGGCCATTAAGAAGGCATTCCCCGACGTTGACCTGATCGCCGGCAACGTGGCCACTTACCAGGGGGCGCGCGATCTCATCCAGTTGGGCGTGGACGGCGTCAAAGTGGGCGTCGGTCCCGGCTCCATTTGCACCACGCGCGTGGTCTCCGGCGCGGGCGTCCCCCAGATCACCGCCATCTCGGAAGCGGCGCGCGCCGCCGAAGGAACCGGCGTGCCCATCATCTCCGACGGCGGCATCAAGTTTTCCGGTGACGTCACCAAGGCCATCGCCGCCGGAGCCGCCAGCGTCATGATCGGCAGCCTCTTTGCCGGAACCGATGAAAGCCCCGGCGAAACGATCCTCTACCAGGGCCGCACCTTCAAGAGCTACCGCGGCATGGGCTCGATGGGCGCCATGAGCCAGGGTTCCAGCGACCGCTACCAGCAGGACCCGGCCGCCAAGCTGGTTCCCGAGGGCATCGAGGGCCGTGTCCCCTACAAAGGCCCTATCGCCGACATGGTGTTCCAGTTGGTGGGCGGCCTGAAGTCCGGCATGGGTTACTGCGGGTGCCGGACCGTCGAGGAGCTCCAGCAGCGCGCCCGCTTTGTTCGCATCACCGCCGCGGGCTTGCGTGAAAGCCACGTCCACGACGTGATTATTACGAAGGAAGCTCCGAACTACCGTCTGGAGTAGATCTCGTCACGCGCGCGCGCAAGCTGCCTTTGGCCAGCCGCACATTCACGAGCGACTTCGCCGGCGCCATCTCCGCATCTTTCACAATCCGGCCGCCCGGATCTTGGACGATGGCGTAGCCCCGCTCCAGCACCGCCAGCGGGCTCAACGCAGCGTGCATCGCCGCCACCCCGTCCAGCCGGCTCCGCGCCCGCATCAATTCCAGACGCACCGTTTCGGCCAGCGCTCCGCTAGCCGCCTCCAGGCGCTGCTTGGCGGCCGACAGGCGGAAGCGCGGGTCCAGGTGGCGCAGCCGCTCGACGAGCTCGTCCAGCCGTTGCAGACGCTTCGCCATGGCCCGGTGAAACAGGGAAGCCGTCCGCTCGGTCCCCCGCTCTTGCAGGCGCCGCGCGGCATCGGTCAGCGTGAAGCGAACCGCTCGCGAGATCCGCTCCCGGGCGGCGTCCATCCGCTCCAGTAGTTGCTGCCGCGGGGGAACGATCATCTCGGCGGCGGCCGACGGCGTCGGCGCGCGCAGGTCGGCCACGAAGTCCGCGATCGTCACGTCGGTTTCGTGCCCCACCGCCGAGACCACGGGAACCGAACACCGCGCGATGGCTCGCGCCACGGCCTCTTCGTTGAAGGTCCACAGATCTTCGATCGATCCGCCGCCTCGCGCCACGATTACCAGGTCCGGCCAGCCCGATTCGCTGAACCAGTCGATGCCCGCCACTACCTCCTCCGCCGCGCCCGCGCCCTGCACCTGCGCCGGGTAGAGACGCACGTGCAGCCCCGGGAACCGCCGCTCCAGAATCTGTAGCATGTCCCGGATCACGGCCCCGGTGGGCGACGTCACGATGCCCACGCGCCCGGGCAGTCCCGGCAGCGGCCGCTTGCGCGCCGCGTCGAACAGCCCTTCCTCGGCCAGCTTCTTCTTTTGTTGTTCGAAGGCCAGTTGCAGCGCGCCGTAGCCTTGCGGCTCCAGCGCTTCCACGATCAACTGGTACTCGCCGCGCGGTTCGTAGACGTCGATCCTCCCCCGCGCGATCACCGCAATCCCGTCCTGGGGCTTGAACTTCAGCAGCCGCGCCGCGTTGCGGAAGGCCACGCACCGCAGTTGGGCCTGCGCGTCCTTCAGCGTGAAGTAATGATGGCCGCCGGTGGACACCTTCGTTCCGCTGATCTCTCCCGCCACCCAAACCCCGGCGAAACGGCTATCGAGAAGCGCCCGGATTTCGGCGCTCAACTCGGCCACGGTGAACACCCGCCGGGCCGGTTCGAAGTCGAAGCTGGTCTGTTCTAACGCCATGCCGCCTCAGGACTTAGGCCCATTCACGAATGTTTCGGCCCTCATCACTTTTTTCTATTTGACCCCCCCGGACCGCCCCGTTATGCTGAGACTTCAAGTCGCACCGCTAAGAGTCCCATTGTAAGAGGAATGATCCACGGAGGATAGATGACCCCGAAAGAAGTACTGGAGTTCGCCAAGAAGAACGACGCCAAGCAGGTGGACATTCGGTTCACGGATCTGCCCGGCATCACCCACCACGTTTCTTACCCGATCAGCGAATTGGACGAATCCGTCTTTGAAGACGGCTACGGCTTTGACGGCTCCAGCATCCGGGGCTGGGCGGCGATCAATGAGAGCGACATGCTTCTCATGCCGGACCCGTCCACCTGCCTGATGGACCCGTTCGGAGAGACCGCCACTCTGGTGATGCTGGCCGACGTCGTCGACCCCATCACGCGGCAGCACTACGAGCGGGACCCGCGGTGGATCGCCAAGAAAGCGGAACTCTACCTGAAGGGCACCGGCCTGGCCGACACCGCCTTCTTCGGCGCGGAAGCCGAGTTCTTCATCTTCGATAACATCCGCTTTGACCAGAACGAGCACTGCGGCTACTACTTCATCGACGCCGAGGAAGGCCGCTGGAATTCGGGCCGCGAAGCCAACAACCTCGGCTACCGCCCGCGCTACAAGGAAGGCTATTTCCCGGTTCCGCCCACCGATCATTACCAGGACCTGCGCAGCGAGATGGTCGCCACCATGATCAAGTGCGGGCTCAACATCGAGTGCCACCATCATGAGGTCGCCACCGGCGGCCAGGCCGAAATCGACCAGCGCTTCGACACGCTCGTCAAATCGGCCGACAACATGATGCTCTACAAGTACATCGTGCGCAATGTGGCCTATCAGTACGGCAAGTCGGTCACCTTCATGCCCAAGCCGCTGTTCGGCGACAACGGAAGCGGGATGCACGTCCACCAGAGCCTCTGGAAGGGCGGCAAGCCTCTGTTCGCCGGCGACGGTTATGCCGGCATCAGCCAGATGGCCCTCTGGTACATCGGCGGCCTGCTCAAGCACGCCCGCGCCATGTCGGCCATCATCGCCCCCACCACCAACAGCTACAAGCGTCTGGTCCCCGGCTACGAGGCGCCGGTCAACCTCGCCTATTCGCGCCGCAACCGTTCCGCCGCCTGCCGCATCCCCATGTACTCGTCCAGCCCCAAGGCCAAGCGCGTCGAGTTCCGGCCGCCCGACCCGTCCGCGAACCCGTACCTCGCCTTCGCCGCCATGACCATGGCCGGCCTGGACGGCGTGCTCAACAAGATCGATCCGGGCGAACCGCTCGACAAGGACATCTACGATCTCTCGCCCGAGGAAATGAAGAACGTCCCCTCCATGCCCGCCTCTCTGGAAGAGGCCCTCAACTGCATGGAAGAGGATCACGCCTTCCTGCTCAAAGGCGACGTCTTCACCGAAGAACTGATCGAAAGCTTCATCAACTACAAGCGCAAGAGCGAAGCCGACGCCGTCCGGCTCCGCCCCCACCCCTACGAGTTCGCCCTCTACTACGACATCTAAACGGCCCCCGGATCAGGCCGCAGGTCCTTCGGGGCTTGCGGCCTTTTTCTATTGGCGCGGGCCGCCGAGTCCCGCCTTAGCTTCGCCCCCACGCTATAATCTGACTCGTAGCCCGCGCACCCCATGAAGCGTCTCCTCGAGAAAGTCCGTTTCCGCGATCCCGCGCGCGCCTCCGAGACCATCGCGCGGCTGGCCTCGACCGTTCCCGCCGAAATCCAGACCGGCATCCGCTCCCTGCTCATCGCCTCCCCTGACCCCGACCAGGCTCTCCACATGCTCGGCCGTCTCTATGACGCGCGTCCCGCGGCCTTCGATCGCCTCACGGCTTCGGTCGCCGGCCTTCCGTTTCTGATCTCGGTCTTTTCTTACAGCCGCTTCCTCGCCGAATCGGTCGTGAAACACCCCGACTGGCTGGCCGAACTCGCCGCCTCCCGGGACCTGGACCGCGTGCTTTCGGCCGAGGAGTACCGGGAGCGTCTCGCCGCCGTCGCTTCCAGCGAGGAATTTCTGGACCCATCCTCCGGCGGGACCATCCCGCCCGTCACCTTCGCCGCCTTTCGCCGCCGCGAATTGCTGCGCATTCTGCTGCGCGACGTGCACGGCTACGGCGCTCTGGCGGATGTCGCCGAGGAACTCTCCAACCTTGCCGATGCCATCCTCGAAACCGCCTGCCGGAGCATCTACCGCGACTTGGCGCGCCGCCACGGCGTCCCCCGCCTGGACTCCGAAGAGGGGGAATCCGGCGAATGCGGTTTCGCCGTCTTCTCGCTCGGCAAACTCGGCGGCCGGGAGTTGAACTACTCTTCCGACATCGACCTGATGTTTTTCTACGCCGGCGCCGGCCGCACCGATGGACCTTCTCCCATCGAGAACCACGACTTTTACCGGAAGCTCGCCAACCAGTGCGTCGCGCTGCTGTCCGCCTACACGCCCGAGGGCAAGTGCTACCGCGTCGATCTCCGCCTGCGGCCCGAAGGCCGCCAGGGCGACGTCTGCCTGTCGCTCCCGGCGGCCCGCAACTACTACCAGCAGCGCGCCCGCGATTGGGAGTTGCAGATGCTCATCAAGGCGCGCGTCTCGGCCGGCGATGCCGCCCTCGGCCGTGCGTTGCTCGACGCCGCCGAAGCCCGCATCTACTCGACCTCGCTCGATTTCTCGGCCATCGAGACCATGTCCGCCACCCGCCTGCGGCTCAACGAAAAGATGGCGGCGCACTCCGGCGCGACCTCCGGCCTCGACATCAAGCTCGCCCGCGGCGGCATCCGCGACATCGAGTTTCTGGTCCAGTGCCTCCAGCGGCTCCACGGCGGCCGTGAATCCTGGGTCCGCCATGGCGGCAGCCTGCTGGCGCTGTTCCGGCTGCGCGACAAGTCGCTCATCAGCGACGCCGAGTATTCCCGTCTCGCCTCGGCCTATCAATTCCTGCGGATTCTCGAACACCGCCTCCAGTTTGTCGACGACCTCCAGACGCACGCCCTCCCCTCGGCCCAGGACGAACTGGACCAGCTCGCGCGCAAGATGCCCTCGGGCGAACTGCCGGGTCCGCCTTCCGCCGAAACGCTTCTGCGCCAGTTGAACCGCCACCTTGAAGAGGTTCAGGACATCTACGAGCGGGTTATCCACGCGCAGCAGCCCATGTACTACGGCGCCGCTCTCCCGTCGGGCCCCGCGCCCGATCCCTGGACCGAGGCGCACGCGGCGCCCTCGGCCGACTCTGCCCCCAGCAACCTGAGCCGCTTCCTCGACCAGAAGGCGCCGAACCTAGCCGCGCACCTGGCCGCGCGCGGCATGAAGCGGGGGCAGCGTCACTTCGAGCACTTCCTCGAACAGGTGCTGCCGCAGCCGGAATGGCTCGCCCGGCTCGACGGGGACTCGGCGCTCGCTGCCCGCGTCGTCGACCTGTTCGAACACAGCCCCTTCTTCGCCGATCAACTCATCCGCAACCCGGCGCTGCTCGCCGACCTCGCGGAAATCGGCGTCGATCCGCGCTCCCCCGTGCCGGCGATTGGCGGCATCGACGACCTCCGCCGCTACTTCCAGCGCGAGATGTTCCGCATTCAGACGGCCAGCATCTGCCTGCAAACGCCGATCTTCACGACCCTGGAATGGACGTCGGATCTCGCCGACGCCGTCATCTCGCATTCCTACCGCCTGGCTGTCTCCGAGACCGCCGCCACTCACCCGCCCCATGCCGCCGGCTACGTCCCTTCGGACCAGTTGATGACCGTGGCCCTCGGCCGGCTCGGGATGAGCGAGTTCGACTTGGCCAGCGACGCCGACCTGATCTTCGTCCTGGCCGACGAGGATCGGGACGAACTGCCCTTCTGGACCCGGGCCGTCGAACGGACCATCGAGTTGATCACCGCCTACACGGGCTTCGGCGTCATGTTCGCCGTGGATACGCGCCTGCGGCCGAACGGACGCGCCGGCCCGCTCGTGCAATTGGAAAGCGGATACCGGGACTACTTCGAAAACTCGGCCGCCGCCTGGGAAGGCATCACCTACATGAAGTCCCGCGCGGTGGCCGGGAACGTGGAACGCGCCACGGCGTTCCTGCAATCCTTACAGGCGGTGGACTGGCGGCGCTACGGCCAGGGCGGACGATCGCGCCGTGCCTTGGCCGACATGCGCACCCGTTTGGAAAAGGAACAGGGTTCGCAGAACCCCCTCAAGGCGGGCCGCGGCGGATACTATGACATCGACTTCGCCCTGATGTATCTACGGCTCAAAGGCGCGGGTATCTTCTACAAAGTCCTGAATACCCCGGCCCGCGTCGACGTGATCGAAAAGATGGGCCACCTGGAGCCGGCCGATGCCGACTTCCTCCGTGACGCCGCCATTTTCTACCGCGCCGTGGATCACGGCCTGCGCGTCAGTACCGGCCACACCGAAGGCGACCTGCCCAGCTCTCCCGCGCAACTGGCCAACCTGACCGAGCTGGTAGGACGCTGGACGCCGCTGCACCTGCACGATCAACCCATCGATATCGAGCTCATGCAGATCCAGCGCCAGACCCGCGAGTATTTCAACCGCCTGTTCGGAACATAGCCGCCGTCACCCGGTTTTTCAACTTGGCTGCCGTTACGGCGTTCCGGGACTGACGGAAGTTATGCCCGGTTCGACGCAGCCCGTTTTCGTAGGGGCTTGGCGGTGCCAAGCCCAAGACCGGACGCGCTGCCCCTTTCCGCTTCGGAACATAGTCGCCGTCGCCCAGTTCTTCAACTTGGCCGCCGTTATGGCGTTCCGGAACTGACGGAAGTTATGTCCGGCTCGACGCACGCCGTTTTCGTAGGGGCTTGGCGGTGCCAAGCCCAAGACCGAACGCGCTGCCCCTTTCCGCTTCGGAACATAGTCGCCGTCGCCCAGTTCTTCAACTTGGCCGCCGTTATGGCGTTCCGGAACTGACGGAAGTTATGTCCGGCTCGACGCACGCCGTTTTCGTAGGGGCTTGGCGGTGCCAAGCCCAAGACCGAACGCGCTGCCCCTTTCCGCTTCGGAACATAGTCGCCGTCGCCCAGTTCTTCAACT
>CAZVIK010000110.1:0-12906 GCA_964627045.1 uncultured Solibacteraceae bacterium
GATGACCGCGCCCTTGGTCCGCAGGACCACGTCGGAGTCGGCCGCCGGCGGCGGTTGCGCCACCAGGTGTCCACCGCCGCGAGCTTGGAACGGGCGGCACTGCACCAGGTTGATCCGGTAGCTGCCGTCGGCCAGGAAGTTCGCCGTGAACTCGACGTCGACCGGGTAGTCGTAGGCTTGCTCGAGGGTAGCCAGAAGCTCGCGCATATCGGCGGCGAAACCGGTCTCGGCGAGGAGCTTCTTGAACGTCAGCACCCACGGAAAGGCCGGACGGCCGGTCTCCCGGGCGCGCCGCATCAGGTCCGGGTCGCGCCAGGCGGTCATCTCGATGGCGTGCTCGCCGCAGGAGCGCACCACGTCCTCGAAGGAACACACACGGTGCGCTTTGTTCTCCAGATCCAGCACGTCCACGCGCGATTGGGCGTAGCCGCGGACTTCGTCGGAAGTCGATTCGGGCCGCCGCATCGGGGCGTTCAGGGCGACGATCCGGGTGTAATCGTCATCGGAGCGGCGCACGGCACGCGTGCCGAGGCCGAAGACCAGGCGCAGCACGCCGGCGTTGGGGTCAATCTGCTCGGACCAGACAAAGGGGTTGAACGAGAGGCCGACGCCCGCCACCTGCGGAAAGAACAGGCGGCCGTGAACCGCGCCCGAGACGCGCTGCACCAGCAGGGCCATCTGTTCGTCGCGGTCCAGCAGGCCGCGCTGGGCGCGGTAGAGCAGCGCATCGCGGCCCAGGGCGCTGGCGTAGACGTGGCGCACGGCGGCCAGGAACGCCTCGAGCCGTTCCTGCGGCGAGCCCTGGTTGGCGCAGAACACGCTTTCGTATTTGCCGGAGAAAGCGTTGCCGTAGCCGTCCTCCAGGAGGCTGGAGGAGCGCACCACGATCGGCGCCTGGCCGAAGTAGTCGAGCATTTCGGCGAATTGATCGCGCACGAACTCGGGGAAAGAGCCGGTCAACATCTGCGCCTGGTCGCGCTCCACGTCCTCCAGGAAGCGCCCGGGGTCGCGCTGCTTCTGGCGCGACCGCCAGCAGCCGTTGCCGACCAAGTAGGAATAGAAAACGTCGGAACCGACGAAGAAGGAGTCGTGCGGCTCCAGCACCTCCGGCCAGCGCTTGCCGGCGCCGCGCAGCACGGCGCGCGCGATCAGCATGCCGGTGGCCTTGCCGCCGATCAGGCCGGTGCCGATCATCCGGCGGCGCACGGCGAGCAGGTCGTCGATGTTCAGGTAGCGTTCGGCGAGTTCCAGCATGCGCTCGTTCCGGCTGACGACCATGTGCAGCAGGTGGCGGAACGTCTCCCGCGCCGCTTCCGGCTTGCGCTCGCCGCGGCGGACGGCGCCGATGGTCTCCTGCGCCTCCTGGAAGGTGCGGTCCCACACGTCGAAACGGTCCGTCTCGCTGCCCACGCCGTCGCGCAGCAGCGTGGTGTAGATGGCGGAAACCGTGGCGCTGTCAGTCACCGGGCGGAAGGAATCCCCCTCCCAGACGTGCGGCAGGTACATGGTGGGCGAATACCGCTGGAACACTTTGAGAGGGTGAACGTAGAGCGTGCCGTTGTGCCGGTGCACATCCAAGAGCAACTGCGTGGTGTCGCGGATAGCGGCCACGGTCCGGTAGGAGTGGTGCCTCCGCAGGAGCGCGAAGTAGGCGATCGTATCCAGCTCGGCCAGGTAGGGGCAGGTGACCATAAAGAAGTTGCCGAGCATCATGTCGCTGTACCAGTCGGCCGCCAGGTCGGAAAGACAGTCGAACAGGTAGAACGCGCCGCGGCCGGCGCGCGTGATCACGTTGTGGATCCCGGCGGTCAGGGTCTCGAAGCCGACCGAGGGATCCAGCCGGTGGATCTCGACGCGCGGGTCGGGCGGGATCAGTTCGACGTGGCGCTCGAAATGGAAGTAAACGAATTTGCGGCCTTGCCGGAGGGCCTCCTCGACGTAGGGCCGCACAAACGGCAGGTAGTCTTCGATCGATCCGACCTGCCAGACGACGTTGTCGCCGTCGATCAGGCCTCCGAGAACGCGATCGAGTCCCGGCATTCCGGTACTCGGATGAAGCTCGGACGTCCCCACGGAAGTCACCTCCGGTTTCTCTTCACGAATCCGCCGATCGCCGCGGCGCAGACGTGGCGCCGCCCGGCCGCGCTAAGGCAGCCAGATTACGCCCTGCTGCGTTTGCCCGTCCATTCGCACCGAGAGCGGCCGGCGCAGCCGCACGTGCCGCACACCCGGAGCGATCTCCTTGCCCGGCAGCGCCTTGAGCAAGTCCCAACGCACGAATTCCGCCTCAGAGGCGCCGCCGAGCGAGAAGTAGCCCACACCGGCCGAGGTCAGGTTATGGAAGAAATGGGTACCCTGCGAGGGTTCCATCGGCAGGTCGCGCGCCGGAACCTCGACGATCACCCGCGCCCAGGAGATCTGGTACCAGGCCACGGGAATGCCGATCCAGGGATCAAACGAGCCCCAACGGCCGGGACCGAGCAGAAGGTAGTGCCGGTCCTCCCGCGCCAGCCGGTCGTTGATCTCCGCCACGACCGAGGCCACCGCGGCGCTGCGCCCGCGATCGAAACTCGCGAAGTCGACGTAGACAATGTCGCGAATCCCCTCGATGCGGCCGTTGCCCATCACGCGGAGCGAACGGCAAAGCAACTTGTCCTGCGGGATGGTTTCGGCGGCGATGTCGCAGCGTTCGCGCAACGCCACCAGCGGCCTCATCTGAAGCACGAAGAACTCGGCCTTGACCGAGGGGTCTGGGCTCAGGTCCACGGCGAATTCAATCTCGACGGCGAAGCCCAGGTCGCGGCGGCAACTCTCCAGCAGCTCGGTGAGAATCGCGCACAAAGGGAAGACCTTGTGCTTGAAGATCCGCGCAAAGGTGACCACGCGCACGCCGTGCCGGGCGAGTCCGTCGTAGATGCGGTCTTCTTCGGTGTCCACCACGCTGCCGGTCAGCGCCAGGATGCCGTCGCTTTCGGCCTGCGAGAGCGGAAGCCGGGCGAGGGTGGCGTCGGTTCCGCTCAACAGGTCGGCGGCGCCGCGCTCCAGGTCCAGGGCGAAAAACTCCCGCTGCGAGACCTTCAACACCTCGTCGGGCGAACGGAACTGGGGAAGCACTTGCGGGTAGCGCGGACAGAAGCGCACCGCGTCGCCGCCCTCGACCACCTGCTTGCCCAGGCCCAGCGCGATGGTGGCGACACCGTCCTCGGGCTTCATCTGGAAAACCGGATAGTAATTGTGGCTTTGCGCCACGCCCGAGATCGCGGGGTAGAAATAGCGCCCGTGCCGGCGGCCGACGACCTCTTGGACGATGACGGCCATCCGCGCTTCGGCGAGATCCTGCCCGATGGCTTCCAGGTAGCGCCGCGGGCGCGCCAGATAGGCCGAGGCATAGACCAGCTTCACGGCGGTCTCCAGGTGATCGAGCCGGACTTCGATGTCCGGATCGTTGTTGGGCAGCATGTAGGTCGCATACAGCCCCGCCAGCGGCTGGGAGTGCGAATCCTCCAAGAGCCCGCTGGAGCGCACCGCCAGCGGCACATCCACGCGCGTGACGTAGTGTTGCAGGCACTCGCGCAGCCGGCCGCCGAGCCGCCCTCCGGCGAAACGGCGCAGGATCGCCTCGTCGGAGACTCCATCGAGAGAAGTTGCCTCGATGGCGTTTTCCTTCAGGAACGAGTCGGATTCGTCGGCACCGATGATCAGCGTGCGCGGCAGGCGCGTGCTGACGCCTTGAATACCGTCCTCCTTGGACCACAGGCTGAGCTGCCGGAACATGAACGCCAGACCACGGCCCTTGCCGCCGAGCGATCCGCGCCCCACGACCAGGAAAGGATAGCCGGGGTCGAACTCCGGCGGGCGGAAATCCGCGATGGCGCCGCGGTACTTTTCGCGGCGGGTGATGGAGATGGCGTTGACCAGGTAGTCGCGCAGCGCATCCATCGATGGAAAGTCGGTCAGCGTCACGGGACGGAGCACCGAAGCCAGCGTGGTTTCGCCCCGGGCGCGGAACCAGTGGGAAAGGTCGTTGCGCTTGACGTGGTAGACGAGGGACTCCTCGGGCACCTTCGGAATGGCCTGCTCAAGCTCCCAGAGGTTGGAGACGCGGGCGATGGCCTTGCCGTCGGGCAGGCGGAATTCGAAATCGCCGAAGCCGATGTCCTCGAGTACGAAGCGCTCGATGCCCGCGCGCATGTTGGCGCCGCGCTTGGGCAGCACGCGCGCGCCGACCGACCCGGCCACCTCGGCCATGTCGGGCTCGGAGGATTGAATCAGGATTGGGATGCCCGGTTCGCGCTCGGCCACCTCGCGCAGGAAGCGCACGCCGGCGTCCGGGTCGCGCCGCTCGTCGTGGAAGGTGTGCAGATCCGAGATGATGCCCAGAAGCGAGGTCCGGTACTTCTCAAACAACGCCGCCGCCTCGCCGAAGTTGCGCGCCAGAAGCACCTTGGGGCGCACGCGCGTGCGCATCTGGCGGTCGGCCTCGTTGATCCCTTCAGGCACCAGTTGGAAGGTGCGGCGCATGAGCATCGAGTACAGGTGAGGAAGGATCAGCGAGTAGTGCTCGACGGCATCCTCGATCACCAGAATCGTCCCGATCGAAACCAGGCTCAGGTCGCGATCGATGTTCTGGCTGTCCTCAACCAGCTTCATGATCGAGAGCAGGACGTCGGCGGTGCCGCGCCAGGCGAAGGTCCGGTCGATTCCCTCGGGCTCCGAACCCCGGTAGGTCTGGTCGAACCAGGAGCCGTCGAACACGACCATGACGACGGGCAGGTCCGGGTGGGCCGCCTTCACGCGGCGGCCGAATTCGGCGGTGTCCATGTCGGGCAGGCCGCTGGAGACCAGCACCAGGTCAAAACGCTCCTTCGCCAGAATCGCCAGACCCTCGGCGCCGGAGAGCGCCGTCAGAATCTGGGGGACGTTTTGCAGGTGCAGCAACTGGGAGGTGCCGTAGATGTTTTGGGCGAGGGAGGAGTCGCGCGACATGCTGAACGACTCGTAGGGGTTCGACACCATCAGGATGGAGCGCACGCGGCGCGCCATCAGGTTGTGGAAGCCGCGCACCTGCGGATCGTAGGCGTAGCGGAGTTGGTCTCGAAGATCCGGCGGCTTCATGGCGTGTCGTTGGAAGTTGGCCGCATCCCACGGCCTGAGTGCTAGTGTACGTCGAACGGCGGGGCGGAGAAACGTACGGCGGACGGCCGTTGCCAGCCGTCCGCCGCGCCGCGGGCCACCCTCCCGGGCCGCCCGCAGGTAGGAGCCGCAAAGTCGCAGCCCTTCCCCGTTCGAACCCGGTCTACACGACCCCCTGCGCCAGCATGGCGTCGGCCACCTTCACGAAGCCGGCGATATTGGCGCCCATCACGTAGTCGCCCGGAACCCCATATTCCTTGGAGGTCTCGTAGGCGGCCGTGTGGATGGAGGTCATGATCTGCTTGAGCCGCGCGTCGACTTCCTCGCGCGTCCAGCTCAGGCGCATCGAGTTCTGCGCCATCTCCAGGCCGGAGGTCGCCACGCCGCCGGCGTTGGCCGCCTTGCCGGGGCCGTAGAGGATCTTCGCCGCCAGGAAGTGCTCGACGCCCACCGGGGTGGTCGGCATGTTGGCGCCTTCACCCACCACGTAGCAGCCGTTCTTAACGAGCGACTTGGCATCTTCGCCGTTGATCTCGTTCTGCGTGGCGCTCGGGAAGGCGCACTGCGCCGGGATGTCCCACGGCCGCTTCCCTTGCAGGTACTCGGCCTTCGGGAACTTCGCGACGTACTCCTTGATCCGCCCGCGCCGCACATTCTTCAGATCCATGACCCAGGCGAGCTTGTCCGGGCAGATCCCGTCTTTGTCATAGATGGTGCCGTCGGAATCCGAAAGCGTGATGCACTTGGCCCCGAGTTCGTTGAGCTTCTCGATGGTGTATTGCGCCACGTTGCCCGAACCCGACACCAGGCAGGTCTTGCCCTTGAAGTCCTCGCCGCGCGTCTTGAGCATCTGCTCGCAGAAATAGACGCAGCCGTAGCCGGTGGCCTCGGGCCGAATGAGCGAGCCGCCCCAGGCGAGCCCCTTGCCGGTCAGCACACCGGTGAACTCGTTGCAGATGCGCTTAAACTGGCCGAACATGAAGCCGATCTCGCGTCCGCCGACGCCGATGTCGCCGGCCGGCACGTCGGTGTCCGCGCCGATGTGCCGGAACAGCTCGGTCATGAAGCTCTGGCAGAAACGCATCACCTCGGCGTCGGACTTGCCCTTGGGGTCGAAGTCGGAGCCGCCCTTGCCGCCGCCCATCGGAAGCGTGGTCAGCGAGTTCTTGAACACCTGCTCGAAGGCGAGGAACTTGAGGATGCCGAGGTACACGGTGGGATGGAACCGGATGCCGCCCTTGTAAGGGCCGATGGCGCTGGAAAACTGGATGCGGAAGCCGCGATTGACCTGCACCTGGCCCTGGTCGTCCAGCCACGGCACGCGGAACATCATCACGCGCTCGGGTTCGACGATGCGCTCCAGAAGGCGCGATTCCACGTATTCGGGGTGCCGGTCGAGCACCGGCGTGATCGAGCGCAGGACCTCAGTGACGGCCTGCATGAACTCCGGCTCGCCGGCGTTCCGCTTCCTTACGGTATCGAGTACTTGATCAACATATGACGTCGTGGTCATTGGATCTCCTAGGTTTGTTGAGAATGGCAACCTCCGGGCCGCCGCCGGAACCCTCGCGCCGCCCCGGCTGGAAGGAGGGCCTCGACCGGAAGGATGCGTTCAGTATAGCAGACCGGAAACATTAGTCAATTAGAATATCAAAGATTGCGGTATTAGATTAATCGATATTAGCTCCCGTTGCGGCGCAGCGAGGCGGCCGGTGGAACGGCCCGGACGACGCAGGCGGCGTAGCGCGGGCGACTCAGGCGGCGGCGTGCCCCGCAGTTTGCGCCGCCACAATCGGCCAGTCTGGTAGGATGAACTGCATGCAGGTCCGCCCGAAGGGTGGGCGGGCCGCGCGTGGGAAGTCCGTGAATCGAGGAAAGCCAACATGAACCGCAGAACTACACTCTATTTGGCCGCCCTGGCGGCGAGCCTGTTTTCTACCGCGCTCTTGGCACAGGCGCCGCCGGCCGCTCCCGGACGGGGGCCCGCGCCCTTACGGTCGCCCGAGGTGATGCCGGACGGGAGAGTGACCTTCCGGATCCTGGCGCCGAAGGCCTCCGACGTGCGCCTGAACGGAGAATGGCCCGACGGCCGCAACGTCGCCATGACCAAGGACGGCGACGGCGTCTGGTCGGTCACCGCCGGACCGCTCAAACCGGAATTCTGGATGTACTCCTACTCGGTGGACGGGGTGCGCACGCTCGACCCGCGCAACGTGAACACGGCTCGCGACGGAGCCAATTACCTGAACACGTTCGTCGTGGACGGGCCGGCTTCGGTTCCCTACAAGGTGGCCGATATTCCGCACGGGACGCTCCACGTGGACTGGTACGCGTCGCCTTCGCTAAAGCTGACGCGCCGCGTGTACGTCTACACGCCGCCGGGGTACTCCGCGGGCACGCAGCGTTACCCGGTGTTCTACCTTCTGCACGGCGGCGGGGGCGATGAAGACGCCTGGACGACGATGGGACGTACGCCGCAGATCCTCGACTACCTCATCGCCCAGGGCAAGACCCGGCCCATGATCGTGGTGATGACCAACGGCAACGCTGATCAGACCGCCGCGCAGAACGTCGTCGCGCCGGTGCCCCGCGCCGGGGGTATGAGCCAGAGCGCCACGGGCGCCGTCATCGCGATGGCGTTCCCGGAGAGCATCGTCGCCGACGTGATTCCTTACATCGAGAAGAACTACCGCGCGCTGCCGGGACGCGAAAACCGAGCGATCGCCGGCCTGTCGATGGGCGGGGCGCAGACGGTGTACACGGCGCTCACACACGCGGACCGTTTTGCCTGGGTGGGTGCGTTCAGCGCGGGCTTCCCGCTGTGGCCGGGAGTGCGCGTAAATAAGCCGGCGCCTCCGGGTTCGCCCGGACGCGGCGGAGTGGAGGAGCATCTCGATCCGGAGGCCGTCGACAGACTGTTCCCCAAGGCCAGCCCCAAATCCACCGCGTTCCGCCTGATGTACCTGTCCACCGGGATGGACGATTTTGTGCTGCCGTCGGTGCGGGACTTCGCCGCGTGGCTCAAGAGCAAGGACATTCCGTTCGTGAACATCGAGACGCCGGGCTACGGCCACGTCTGGCCGTACTGGCGGATCTGCCTGCTGGATTTCGCGCCGCGGCTGTTCCAGCCCGCCGGCGCCCAGAGGTAACCGGGGAGACGCCATGAGCCACATGCTCCGCTCGCTGGCGACCACCCTGCCGCTTCTGCTGACCGTGTCTGTGACCTTCGCCCAGCCGCGCGGCGGACCGGCCGTGACTTCTCCCGAGGTCCATTCGGATGGCCGCGTCACCTTCCGCGTGGCTGCCCCCGCCGCAACCGTCGTGCAACTCACCGGCGACTGGCCGGGCGGCCCCATCGATATGGCCAGAGACGCCGCGGGCGTCTGGTCGGCCACCGTCGGGCCGCTCAAACCGGAAATGTACGGCTACACCTTCACCGTGAACGGCGTACGCGCGCTCGACGGCCGCACCCCTAACTTCCGCCGCGACGGCACAAGGTTCGAGCATGTCCTCATCCTCCCGGGCCCGCAGTCTTCGCTCTACCAGGTGAACGACGTGCCGCACGGCACCGTGGCTCAGGTCTGGTATCAATCGCCGTCGCTGAAGATGACGCGCCGCATGTACGTTTACACGCCGCCGGGTTACGAAAGCGGCTCGGCGCGCTATCCGGTGCTCTATCTCCTTCACGGCTCAGGCGGCGACGAGGATGCCTGGAGTTCCAACGGCCGCGCCCCGCAGATCCTCGACAATCTCATCGCGCAGGGCAAGGCCCGGCCGATGATCGTGGTCATGACCAACGGCAACACCAACCAGGCCGCCTCGCCGGATGTCGCCGTGCCGCAACCGCTACCCCCGGCCGCGGCCCGGGCGCCCGAAGGCCAACCCGAACCGGCGGCACGCGGCCAGTTTTACGTGGGAGCGTTCGCCGACAGCCTGGTCAACGACGTGGTTCCGTATATCGAGGCGCACTACCGTGTGCTGGCGGGCCGGGAAAACCGCGCCATTGCGGGGCTATCGATGGGCGGAGCGCAGGCCACTTACGCGGGGCTCCGGAACATGGACAAGTTCGCGTGGGTGGGGTGTTTCAGCGGCGCGCTGGTTCTCTGGCCGGGCGCGATGCGGCCGATTCCGGCCGTGCCGGGTTCCACACGCCTGGGGCAGGGTTTGGATCTCCCTACGGTGGCGAAAGTGTTCCCGGACCTAAACGCCAAGACCGGCGCGGGGTTGCGGCTGCTGTATGTCTCGGTCGGCTCCGAAGATGGATTGATTGAGGCAAATCACCAGTTCAAGGGGTGGCTCAGGGAGAAGGGCGTCCCATTCGTGGACATCGAGTCGCCGGGCTATGCGCACGTCTGGAGCCTGTGGCGCATCAACCTGACCGAGTTCGCTTCGCGCCTGTTTCAAGCGAAGTAGGGCGAGCCGTCGCACGGCGCGAGTATCCTAATCCACCGGCCCGGCGCGGCGGGGCATGGGGCCGGCGGCGGCGGGACGGTTCCTGGTCATGAACTCCTGCCGCTCGAGGTTCACCTTTTCCACGGTGATCGCGTCACCGAATCGCACGTACTGCGGGTTCCCGGCTGACCAGGCGGGCCACTTCACGTCGGACGTCGATGGGTCGCCGGTTTGGGCGAACGCCACCAGAGTGGCGGTCATCTTCCGCGAAAGCTCGCGGTCCCACGGGGTCCAGGCCCGCGTTTGCCGGAACAGGTTGAACGCTTCCAGGTTGCCGAAGAAGTAAGGAACTTCGCTGGTGTGGTACGCGCCGATCGTCCCGGTGTCCTGGTCGGCAATCTTCACGCCCGGCGCGTAGGGGTGCCGGCGCGCAAAGTCCATGATGTAGGTGCGCGACCGGCCGTACTGCGCCTGCGCGCGCCCGCAGTTGCAGGAATTCAACAGCCCGCCGGCGTCGTTAGCGGCCGCCTGGGCGGCGGCCCGAATGCCGGCGTCGTCCGTCACGGGGTACAGCTTTAGGAAAGCCTCGGCCGCGCCGCCGAACGCCTTGGCGGCCAGGGCACGGTACTCGGCTACGCTTTTGGCCTGCTTCATCGCGATGTTGCCCTCGTCGTGCGTAAAGCCGGCGATCATGGGCACGTCGTTGAATTCGCGCGCCTCGAGAAGGGCGGCCCGGGGCTTCGGCGCAAAGTACCCGTCGATAACGCCGCCGGTGCGGAACCCGGCCACCGAGACGCCCACCTGGCTTTCGGCCTGGATGGCCAGAATGCGGTCGGCTGGGATTTGGCGCATGTCGTCCAGGCTCCCGGCCTTCAGTGCCTTCTGAATCTCCGTACCCACCGCTTCGGCCTTGGCTAGCGGCGTATTGTCACCGGAAAAGTTGCACCCGCTCCACATCACCGCCCCGCGGAACAGCCCCTTCGCCAGCGGGCTGAAAATCTGTTGGACTACCGAGCCCGCGCCGGCCGATTGCCCGGTCACGATCACCTTGGCGGGGTCGCCGCCGAAGCGGGCGATGTTCCGCTGAATCCATTTCAAGGCCGCCGTTTGGTCCAGATAGCCGTAGTTGCCCGAATGCCCGCCTTGTTCCTTGGTGAGTTCCGGATGCGCCATAAAGCCGAGGATGCCGACGCGGTAGTTGAAGTTCACGAAGACGGCGCCGCGTAGCGCCACCTGTTCGCCGTCGTAGTGGGCCATGCCGGAAGAGCCGATGGTTCCACCGCCGCCGTAGATGAACACGACCACCGGGAGTCCCGCGCCGGCCTTGGCCGTGGGCGGCGCCCACACGTTCATGTACAGGCAGTCTTCACTGGTGGGTTCTTCCCCGAAGTAGTGGTTGATGTTGTGAGGCCGTAGGACCTGGATGCACTCGTTCATCTTGCGGTCGGCGTTGTAGACGCCCTTCCAGGGGCGCACGGGTTGCGGTTCCCGCCAGCGCCGTTCGCGCACCGGCGGCTCCGCGAACGGGATTCCGAGATACGCCTTCACGCCGGAAGGCAGCAGTTTGCCGGCGACCTGTCCACTGTCGATCGTGACCGGGTCGCCCGGCACTCTCCGTTCGACGATCTGGGAGCCGGCGGTGAAGACGACGAGCAGGGCCGCGACGATGGTTCCCGGTAAGACAAGGCGACGACTCATTGGCATCCTCCGACGGGCGGGGGCTTGTCCTGGCGCCCGCCGCCGCGTCCCGCCATTGTAGCGCCCCAGCGGAGGATGCGAGGGGGGGCGGAATACCGGTCACAAGGCTTTTCAGGATGTTTGGCGGGAGTCAAGTCCTGGAACGTCAGCCGGTTGCGGCAACCTCGCGCCCGGAAAAGGGGGTGCAGTCTTCGACGCGGATTCTACACTGAAGCCGGAATGATGCTTGGCGAGCGGCCTGGCAAGCGAGCGCGGGCCAGGGCATCGGTTTAGGAGGCCGATTATGCGGATTCGCTTCGGAGTTGCGTTGGCGGCGCTGGGGATGGCGTTGAACGGGACCGCCGTCGCCGCACCTCCCCTGACGGCGATTGCGGATGTGATCTACAAGGCGGACGGAACGAAGTTCAACGGGACCGCCATGATCGAGTGGAAGAGTTTCCAGGCGGTGGACCTGTCTTCGATCGCCACGCACAGCGTGACGGTGGCCATCCAGGACGGCGTGCTGCAAGTGCGGCTGGTGCCGACGACCAACGCGACGCCGGGCGCGTACTACTCGGTGCGCTACCACAGCGACGGACGCATACAATTCGACGAGATTTGGGCCGTCCCGCCGAGCAGTTCGACTTTGCGGCTGCGTGACGTGCGCGTAACGAGCGCGTCGTCGGGCGGGACGGTGACGCCACCGGCCGGAGATACCGAGATCCTGATCGAGGACGTGGAGGGCTTGGCCGATGCATTGGAGGCGCGGCCGGCGATGGGCCCGGGGTACTCGCCGGGGAGGGTGGCCTACATCTCGGAGTCCGGGGCGCTGGAGGCCGTGCTGGGAAGCACTTCGGACTGCGTGCGCGTGGACGGGACGGCGGGGCCATGCTACGTGAACACGGGCGACGGGGTGGCGTTCGTCGATCGCGAGACGCCGGCGGGGATCGTCGACGGGTCTAACCGCGAGTTTCTGCTAGCGCACGTGCCAGACCCGTCGGAGAGCCTAAAGGTCTTCCGCAACGGAATTCTCCAGAAGGAGGGTCTCGACTTCACACTGGTGGGCGCGACGGTGAACTTCGCCCCGCCGGCCACACCGCAGGGGGGCGACGTGCTCACGGCCGCCTACCGGCTGGTGGGAGCGGGCTACCCGGTGGCCAACGCGGGCGGCGACCTGACGGGGATCTACCCGAGTCCGTCGCTGGCCTACGGGGTGGTGGCCGACGCTCACGTTTCGCCGTCGGCGGGGATCACGGAATCTAAACTGGCGCTGAACTTCCCGACACACTCTTCGGAGAGAGATCCCAGTTCAGACGAGAAGGATGCGTTGGCGGGGACGGCCGGGACCCCATCGAAGGCCAATCCCTATGTGACGAGCGAGGATCCGCGGCTGGGCGGCGGGCAGGCGGCGCAGGTCTTGTGCAGCGACGTGGGGTTGAGCACAAGCTCGACCACGACCACGCCACTGGGGAACTGCGTGATCCCGGCGGGGCTGCTCGCCGCAGGCGACCGCGTGGAGTTCTTCTTCAGCTACACGCATACCGGGACAACCTACGGGCCGACGTTCGAGGTGCGCTGGGGATCGACGACGGTGGTTTCGCGGACGGGCACGTCGTCGGAATCGCGCATCCTGGGGCGGGGGAGCATGGGGCTGTACGACGGCGGCGGGGAGTGGGAGATCCAGACCTGGGGCGCGGCGCTGTC